>NZ_JBFAPT010000021.1:0-224424 GCF_040676845.1 Nonomuraea sp. NPDC049504 | reverse complement strand
ACGGGCAGGATCTTGGAGATGACGCCCTTGTTGCCGTGGCGGCCGGCCAGCTTGTCGCCGTCGGTGATCTTCCGCTTCTGGGCCACGTAGACGCGCACCAGCTCGTTGACACCCGGCGGCAGCTCGTCGCCCTCCTCACGGGAGAACACGCGCACCGCGATGACCTTGCCCTGCTCGCCGTGCGGCACCTTCAGCGAGGTGTCACGCACTTCGCGGGCCTTCTCACCGAAGATCGCGCGCAGCAGCCGCTCCTCCGGCGTCAGCTCCGTCTCACCCTTGGGCGTGACCTTGCCGACCAGGATGTCACCGGGGACGACCTCGGCGCCGATGCGGATGATGCCGCGCTCGTCGAGGTCGGCCAGCACCTCCTCGGACACGTTGGGGATGTCGCGGGTGATCTCCTCGGGGCCCAGCTTGGTGTCGCGGGCGTCGACCTCGTGCTCCTCGATGTGGATCGAGGAGAGCACGTCGTCCTGCACCAGGCGCTGGGACAGGATGATCGCGTCCTCGTAGTTGTGGCCCTCCCACGGCATGAACGCCACCAGGAGGTTCTTGCCCAGCGCCATCTCGCCGTTGTCGGTGCAGGGACCGTCGGCGATGACCTGGTTGACCTCGACCCTGTCGCCCTCGGCGACGATGGGCTTCTGGTTGAAGCTGGTGCCCTGGTTGGAGCGCTTGAACTTCGCCACGCGGTACGTCGTCCGCGTGCCGTCGTCGTTCATGACCGTGATGTAGTCGGCCGAGACCTCCTCGACCACACCGGCCTTCTCCGCGCTGATGACGTCGCCGGCGTCGGTCGCGGCACGGTATTCCATGCCGGTGCCGACCAGCGGCGCCTCGCTCTTGAGCAGCGGCACCGACTGGCGCTGCATGTTGGAGCCCATGAGCGCGCGGTTGGCGTCGTCGTGCTCGAGGAACGGGATCATCGCGGTGGCCACCGACACCATCTGGCGCGGCGACACGTCGATGTAGTCGACCTCCTCGGCACGCGCGAGCTCGGTCTCACCACCCTTGGTGCGGACCAGGACGCGGGCCTCGGCGAACGAGCCGTCGGGGTTGAGCGTCGTGTTGGCCTGCGCCTTGACGTAGCGGTCTTCCTCGTCGGCGGTGAGGTAGTCGATCTGGTCGGTCACCTTGCCGTCGACGACCTTGCGGTAAGGCGTCTCGACGAAGCCGAAGGCGTTGATCCGGCCGTAGGAGGCCAGCGAGCCGATCAGGCCGATGTTGGGGCCTTCGGGGGTCTCGATCGGGCACATCCGGCCGTAGTGGGACGGGTGCACGTCACGGACCTCGAACCCGGCCCGCTCACGCGACAGACCACCGGGGCCCAGCGCGGACAGACGCCGCTTGTGCGTCAGGCCGGCCAGCGGGTTGGTCTGGTCCATGAACTGCGACAGCTGCGAGGTGCCGAAGAACTCCTTGATCGAGGCCACCACGGGGCGGATGTTGATCAGGGTCTGCGGCGTGATCGCCTCGACGTCCTGCGTGGTCATGCGCTCGCGGACGACGCGCTCCATGCGGGCCAGGCCCAGGCGGACCTGGTTCTGGATGAGCTCGCCGACGCTGCGCAGACGACGGTTGCCGAAGTGGTCGATGTCGTCGACCTCGACGATGACCTCGCCGTTGGCGCCCGGCATGGACTCCTCGCCGGCGTGCAGGCGCACGATGTACTCGATCGTGGCGACGATGTCGTCCTCGGTCAGCGTGCCCAGCGTGATGTCGGCGTCGACGCCCAGCTTCTTGTTGATCTTGTAGCGGCCGACCTTCGCGAGGTCGTAGCGCTTGGGGTTGAAGTAGAGGTTCTCCAGCAGGGTCTGCGCCGACTCCTTGGTCGGCGGCTCACCGGGCCGCAGCTTGCGGTAGATGTCGAGCAGGGCGTCGTCCTGGCCGGCCGTGTGGTCCTTCTCCAGGGTGGCCCGCATCGACTCGTACTGGCCGAAGCGCTCGAGAATCTGGTCGTTGGTCCATCCCAGTGCCTTGAGAAGCACGGTGACGGCCTGCTTGCGCTTACGGTCGATGCGCACACCGACGCTGTCGCGCTTGTCGATCTCGAACTCGAGCCAGGCACCCCGCGACGGGATGACCTTGCAGCCGTAGAGATCCTTGTCGGATGTCTTGTCGACACTGCGTTCGAAGTAGACGCCGGGCGAGCGGACCAGCTGCGAGACCACGACTCGTTCGGTGCCGTTGATGATGAAAGTGCCCTTGGGCGTCATGAGCGGGAAGTCGCCCATGAACACCGTCTGGCTCTTGATCTCACCGGTGGTGTTATTGATGAACTCCGCCGTCACGAACATCGGGGCGGAGAAGGTCATGTCCTTCTCTTTGCACTCATCTACGGAGTACTTCGGCGGCTCGAACCGGTGATCCCGGAACGACAAGGACATGGTCCCCGAGAAGTCCTCGATAGGACTGATCTCTTCGAAGATCTCTTCGAGACCCGACTGGGTCGGGACGTCCCTGCGCCCGGCCTGGCGAGCCGCCTCTACCCGGGCCTTCCACTTCTCGTTTCCGAGCAGCCAGTCGAAAGACTCGGTCTGCAGAGCGAGAAGGTCAGGAACTTCGAGAGGCTCCTGGATGCGCGCAAAAGAGACGCGACGGGGACCAGCGGGTACGGCGGAGGCGTTGCGCGAGGCTGCCAACAGATGTCCTTCCGAGGGCTCGCGGCGGACTGACTACACGCACGCCAGACAACCTCGCAACGTGAGCAAGCATCGCGGGTCGTCAAAGGGCAGCGCAAAGGGGCAGTGTAGCCGAACGGCACACGCCTGTCCACTTCGCCCTCGCTGCATGCTCCACGTTGGTCGCAGCATCGCCCGTTCAGGCGGATACGTCAAGCCCACAAGCCCGACTTTTAGCCGACTCAGGGCCCGGACGCTGGGTTTTCTCCCCTGTGTGACTGATCGCCTACCGCCAGGCCCAAGACGATACCCGCGAACGGGGGCGGTTAACGCTCCGTCACACCGGGGTGCCAACCCATGCCGACAACCGGTGTTGCGATGACCTAGGTACCCCTGGCATAGGCTGCACCAAACCTGAATTTTGGTAACAATTGACGGTAGCGGCGCGCCCGTGATCTCCAGGGCCTCACGCGGTGCCCAGCAGCGTGGACAGGCCCGCCACCAGCCAGCGCGAATCTTGCCGGACCATGACGAACCTTGCCCGGTTCTGGGTGAACTCTTGCTGGAGTCCTTCTTTACCGGGGATCTCCTTGACCGTACCAGTGTTCACGAAGAGCAGAACCTCTACCCTGTCGGGCTTGGCGCGCTCGATCCCGGCCGCCGCCACGGCCACGCTCTGGACGATCTTCTGCTCCTTCGCCCGCGACACGAGAGTCCTGGTCAGCTCCTTGTAGTGCTCGGTCAGCTCGCCCGTCGTGAACATGCCGGCCCGCGCCAGGTCCTCCTCGATCGTGCGGTAGTCGTACGAGAGCAGATCGGGCGCGAGCCTCTTGGCCTCGGCCACCGCCGCCCTGGCCGCCGTCTCGGTCTCGCGCAGGTCGCGCAGGTTGAACCACATGGTCGGCACGAGCACCGCGCCCACCGTCACGAGCAGGCTCAGCAGCACGATCGCGAAGATCCTCACGGCACCTGCACCACCTTCGACACCAGCCACTGCCCGCCGCTCTTGGTCAGGTCCATCTGCCAGCGGTAATAGCGCTCCTGAGGCGCGCTGCGCGACCCCTCCCAGCGGATCTCCACATCCGCGACGACCAGCACCCGCGCCGTGGTGGCGGTCATCGAGACCAGGCCGGTCGCACGGAGCACGCCGTGCTGGACGACCTTGTTCTCGAGCGTGGTGTTCCTGAGCTTGCCGAGGTTGGCCTCGTACTCCTTCTTCGCCGCCCCCGTCGAGGTGTCGAGTATGCGGCGTACGTCGGCGTCGACGCTCTTGTGGTCGAGCGACATCAGGTTCTTCGCGTGCTCGCCCGCCGCCGCCAGCGCCGCCTGCCTGTCGCCCGACCTGCCCTGCTCGTCACGCGCCTGGGCGGCGATCCACACGCCCGTGCCCACCAGGACCGCCAGGACCCCGCTGAGCGCCGCTATGAGGATGCGGGCGGGCCGAGCACCGAGTCCTGCCACCTGTGCTCACTCCCCTCCCGGCCGGCCGCTGCCGGATCATAACGCGACACCCGCCGCCTAAGCCCCCTAATCGACAGAGGCGGTCTGGGACGGCAGGGAGGCCCGCTCTCGGGCAGGAAACGGGCACAGAGCGCACTTGCCCCACCATTCATGCCTAAGCCCCGCAAATGCCTCCAGAGGGCCCTGAGAGCGCCCTGGAAGCGCATTGAGGGCCTGGAGGGTTGCGAGGACCGCGGGGGAACCTGGGGGCCAGGTGACGCCGTGCAGGGTCGCCGGCGCCGCTCGGTGCGCTCGGGGCAGGTGATGCCGCGAAGGTGCGCCGGCGGGTCAGGTGACGCCGTGGAGGTGTGCCTTAAGCAGGCGGGGGTACTCCCGCAGCCAGTCGCGGCCCTGCTCGTCCACGAACGACCCCTCGGGCGGGGTCACCCCGTTGGCCGCCAGCCACTCGCCGGGCGGCCGCTGCGTACGGCGGATGCCCCCGCCGGACGGCATGAGCTGCGGCGGGATCGGTGGCAGGACACCGGGATCGTGCCCCATCCGCGCCTCGGCCTCCAGCTCCGAGACGTCCTTCTCCTCGGACATCCCGATGGGCCCGTGCCTCCTGGCGTTCATGAACTGCCGCACCACAGGCTCGTCGCTGGACAGCAGCATCTCCCGCGGCCCGAACATCACCAGCTCCCGCCGGAACAGCAGCCCGATGTCGTCGGGCACCGTACGGGCGGTGTTGATGTCGTGCGTGACGATCAGGAACGTCGCCTCGATGTCGGCATTGATGTCCACGATGAGCTGGTTGAGGAACGCCGTACGGACGGGGTCGAGCCCCGAGTCCGGCTCGTCGAACAGGATGATCTCCGGCTCCAGCACCAGCGCCCTGGCCAGGCCCGCCCGCTTGCGCATGCCGCCGGAGATCTCCCCCGGCAGCTTCGACTCGGCGCCCAGCAGGCCGACGAGGTCGATCTTCTCCATGACGATCTGGCGGATCTGCGTCTCGCTCTTCCGCGTGTGCTCGCGCAGCGGGAAGGCGATGTTGTCGTAGAGGTTGAGCGAGCCGAACAGGGCGCCGTCCTGGAAGAGCACGCCGAAGAGCCGGCGCAGCTCGTAGAGCGTGTTCTCCTTACAGGTGGCCAGGTCGTGGCCGTCGATCCAGATGTGGCCGCGGTCGGGGCGCAGCAGGCCGACCAGCGTCTTGAGGAAGACCGACTTGCCGGTGCCCGAGGGGCCGAGCAGGACAGAGATCTCGCCCGCGGGCAGCGTGAGCGAGACGTCCTCCCAGATGACCTGCCGTCCGAACGACTTCGTCAGCCCGTCCACCACGACTTCGACGCCCACCTGGTCACCTTCCGGTCGCAGGATGTGCTCGGGACGTGACGCACCCGCGCCACCGCCTTCACGGTAACGGCGGGCCGCCTGACGAGAACCTGTTCCAGCAGCTTGTTACCGGGCGGTTATCGCGGGTCCTGCCCGGTGAGCGCGCGCAGGCTCGGGCGCAGCAGCCGGGCGATCTCGTCCTCGGGCACGTCGCGCAGCTCGTCCAGCTCCAGGAGCTGGTGGCCGACCGTGACACCCAGCAGGACCAGCGTCATCAGCGCCGCACGCAGCCGCGCGTCCTCGCCCGGCAGGGTCTCCGCGACCCGGTCGATCTGCTCCCCCAGCGCCCGGCGCGCCGAGACCGCGGCCTCGGGGTGGGTGAGCATCGAACGCAGCATCGCCAGCCGGCTCTGCGACAGCTCGCCCAGCTTCATGGGCAACGTCTCCAGCAGCCCCTCCACGGCCTCCTCCACGGCCTCCTCGACGGCCGCCTGAGCACCGCCAGGATCCGGCCCTCGCACCTGCCCCCCACCGGACCCGCCGCCTGGGGCCGGCGTCACCTCAACGGCCCGCTGGAACAGCTCCTGCTTGCTGCCGAAGTACTGCATCACCAGCGCGGGATCCACTCCCGCCGACTTGGCCACGGCCCTGATGGTGGCGCGTTCGTACCCCATGTCGGCGAAAAGGGACCGCGCGGCGTCGAGAATCCGCGCCTCCGTCCTGCGCCGCCGCTCGGCGCGCGGAAGCGCCGTCTCCTCAGCCACGCCCCGACTCTACATGCGTTGACCGAACCTCAACTGCCGCTCTACGCTCGTTGAGTCAACGACCGTTGAGCGAATAGGTGATCGTCCCATGTCCGTCGAAGAGATCGTCACCGCCTACCACGCGGCCATGCTGCACAAGTCCCCCGACGAGCTGGCCGACCTGTACGCCGAGGACGGCCTGCACGAGTTCCCCTTCGGCGCGGCGCCGCCGTTCCAGGGCAGGGAGGAGGTCCGCCGGGGCTACCACGCGATGTGGGACGCCACACCGTTCGAGATCGACGAGGTACGCCGGGTCGCCGTGCACCGCACCGAGGACCCGGAGGTGGTCGTCGTGGAGCAGACCGTCCACGGCACGGTCGCCGGCCGCCACCTGACCGTCCCCGGCCTCCTCGTGCTGCGTGTCAGGGACGGCGGCATCGTCCACACCAGGGACTACATGGACACCAGCGCCATCGCCAGGATCCGCGACGCGGCCTGACCGGCTCAGGAAACGCGAAAAGAGGCGGCACACCCGGCACCAGGGTGTGTCCGCCTCTTCTCGTTGAGCTGTGCGTGAAGCGAAGGGGAAGTTACTTCACGGTCACGGTGGCGCCGGCGCCCTCGAGGGCAGCCTTGGCCTTCTCCGCCTGCTCCTTGTTGACCTTGCCGTCGAAGACCGGCTTCGGAGCGCCGTCGACCAGGTCCTTGGCCTCCTTGAGGCCCAGGGACGTCAGGGCGCGGATCTCCTTGATGACCTGGATCTTCTTGTCGCCGGCAGCCTCGAGGATGACGTCGAACTCGTCCTGCTCCTCGGCCGCGGGGGCCTCGCCGCCGGCAGCGCCGGCAGCCGGAGCGGCGGTGACCGCGACCGGGGCGGCGGCCTTGACGTCGAAGGTCTCCTCGAAGACCTTCACGAACTCGGACAGCTCGAGGAGGGTCATCTCCTTGAAAGCGTCGAGCAGCTCGTCGGTGCTGAGCTTCGCCATGATGGTTTCCTTACGTTAGGACTTGCTAGAAAACTGGGAACGGGACCGCGGTGTGCTGCGGCAACCCCCGTGCTACTCGCCCGCCTCGTCGCGCTTGGCGCGCAGGGCCTCGGCCAGCTGAGCCATCTGCGTGGGCAGAGCGGCGAACATCGCGGCCGCGGCGCTCTGCTTGGCCTTCATGGCACCGGCCAGCTTCGCGAGGAGAACCTCGCGGGACTCGAGGTCGGCAAGCTTGGTGATCTCGGCGGCGTCGAGCGCCTTGCCCTCGAGGACGCCACCCTTGATCACCAGGAGGGGATTGGCCTTGGCGAAGTCACGCAGACCCTTGGCCGCCTCGACAACGTCGCCGTTGACGAACGCGATCGCGGTCGGACCGGTGAGCAGGCTGTCGAGGCCCGCGACGCCGGCCTCGTTGGCCGCGATCTTGGTCAGGGTGTTCTTCGCCACGGCGAACTTCGCATTCTCACCGAGAGCAGTGCGCAGCTCCTTGAGCTGAGCGACGGTGAGACCGCGGTACTCGGTCAGAACGGCGGCGGCGCTGCCTTCGAACTCGCTCTTGAGCTCGGCAACCGCTGTCGCCTTATCCGCCCTCGCCATGGGCCTCCTTCCAGATGTGCCACCGGCGAAGGCCCCCGACATGAGAACAGCCCCGGGCGCAGGGCGCACGGGGCTCACGCACACGGAATGACCATGTGGGAAACTCGCACCACACCTGCGCGGGCCGTCCACATGACGTGGATCCTTCGGTCGCCAGATTTAGAGCACCTGACGACGACCGGCGGTCTTCGGCAACGACCAGCGTACGTGCTGGCCGCCGAGTTTCCAAATCGTTCTCAGTTGGTGGTGTTCTTCGGCAGCTCGCCGACCTGGTCGGCGGGCGGGGCCTGGATGCTGACCGGCTCGTTGAAGCCCTTGAAGAACAGGGTGGCGTCGAGCGTGGCGCCGTCCTTGGAGCCGTTCAGGGCGATCTTGCGGGGCAGGCCGTCGGCCGCCACCCACATGTCGAACTTGATGTCCTTCAGCTCGGCCAGGCCGTCACGGGCCTGCTCCTGCTTGTCGGCCGGCAGCTGCTGCACGGCGGCCTCCACCGGGAAGGTGCCGCTGTAGTGGGTGGTGTCCTCGCCGTTGACGGTCTCGTTGCCGGCGGCCTTGACGTCCTGCGAGGCCGTGATCAGCTTGGTCATGTTGCCGAGGTCGAACTGCTGGACCTGGGTGAGCACCTCGTTCACCTCGCCAGAGCCGCCGTCGGCGTCCTTGAGCGGAACCTTGATCCACGGCTTGGTCGCGCCCAGGAGCTCCTTGAGCGCCTCGACCTTGACGTAGACGGTGTCGCCCTGCAGCACGGCGCGGACACCGCCGGGCACGCTGCGCTGCCCCATGTCCACCGTGTCGAGGGTGAGGTCCGCCGCGAGCTGCGGCTTGCTCTGGTAGAGCATGCGGCCCTGCACCTTGCCGCTGCCCTGCTGGGGGTGCGTCAGGTTCACCACGGCGTCGACCGTGTAGCTCGTGACCTCTGCGGTCTTCTGCGCGGCCTGGGTGAGCACCTCGGACGCGGCCAGGTTGACCTGGATGGGCTGGGCGTTCGATCCACAACCGGCGACCGCGGCCACGACTAGTGCGGCTCCGGCCGCGGTCATACTTATCGTGCGCATCAGCATGTCCTTGACCCTACGTTTACTTTTCCTGCTGTGGCGGCTTCCCCCGACAAATAGGGGAAAACCCAGGGTTATCCCTCACACGCCCTGCACACTTCCCACACACCATAAAAACCCCCAGCTCATCTGGCTCCCTTCCCCCGCAGAGACACCCCAAGCACGCCGCTGACGCCCGCCGAGCGATGCGGGGGTAGCGGGAGGATGGAGACCGCCGGCGACACCGCCAGCGCGCCTCTCAACACGGCTGAGGAGTGTCCGGACAACGGGACCGACCCAACGCCCCTCCTCCCACCGAGGACGGCTCCGAGGGCTGAGGGCGGGCACACCAGCTGCGCGAGAGGACGAGCGCGAACACCATCGGCCGGCCCAGCCGGGGCACCGCAACGCCCCTGCGCAGGAAAGGCGGGGGCGGAACCACAGCGTCCCCGTGCCAACGGCTCTGGCGTGGGACCGCGGTGTCCCCGAGCTAGAGGCGCTGGCGCGAGAACCACGGCGGCTCCGTGTCAACGGCTCTGGCGTGGGACCGCGGTGTCCCCGAGCTAGAGGCGCTGGCGCGAGAACCACGGCGGCTCCGTGTCGGCGGCTCGGCGTGGGAACCGCAGCGTTCTCGTGTCAGAGGCCCCGTGTGGAAATGACGGCGCCCCCACCCGAGACGAGTTCGGGTGGGGGCGCCGTTGTGAAGCGCTGAGGGTCAGCTCTCCAGGTCGGCCGTGAGGCCGCGGGTGAGGTTGGGGTCGACCGGGACGCCCGGGCCCATCGTGGTGGAGAAGGTGACCTTCTTCAGGTAACGGCCCTTGGCCGCCGACGGCTTGAGACGCAGCACCTCGTCGAGAGCGGCGGCGTAGTTCTCGATGAGCTGGCGCTCGCCGAACGACGTCTTGCCGATGATGAAGTGCAGGTTGGCCTGCCGGTCGGTGCGGAACTCGATCTTGCCGCCCTTGATCTCCGTCACGGCCTTGGCGACGTCGGGCGTCACGGTGCCGGTCTTGGGGTTGGGCATGAGACCGCGCGGGCCGAGGACGCGGCCGAGACGGCCGACCTTGCCCATGAGGTCGGGCGTGGCGACCACGGCGTCGAACTCGTTGAGCCGGTTGCCCTTGGAGATCTCGTCGATCAGTTCGTCGGCGCCGACGATGTCGGCACCCGCCTCGCGGGCCGCCTCGGCACGGTCACCGGTCGCGAAGACCAGGACCCGGGCGGTCTTACCGGTGCCGTGCGGGAGGTTGACCGTGCCGCGCACGATCTGGTCGGCCTTGCGAGGGTCGACGCCCAGCCGGAGAGCGACCTCGACGGTGGCGTCGAACTTGGTGGTCGACGTCTCCTTGGCCAGCTTCGCGGCCTCGACGGGCGTGTAGAGCTTGTCGCGGTCGATTCTGGCTGCCGCGTCCTTGTGCGCCTTGCTGCGCTGCATTCTGTACTCCTAGTGGTGTGCGGGCCGACGGTCAGGACGGCCCTCCCACGACTTCTTGCGGGAAGGGTCTTACTCGGCGATCGTGATGCCCATCGACCGGGCGGTGCCGGCGATGATCTTCTCGGCCGCCTCGATGTCGTTGGCGTTGAGGTCGGGCATCTTCGTCTCGGCGATGCTGCGCAGCTGCTCGCGGCTGAGCTTGCCCACCTTGTCGCGGTGCGGGACGGCGCTGCCCTTGTCGAGGCCGAGCGCCTTCTTGATCAGCTCGGGGGCCGGCGGCGTCTTCGTGATGAAGCTGAAGCTGCGGTCCTCGAAGATGGTGATCTCAACGGGGATGATGTTGCCCCGCTGCGACTCCGTGGCAGCGTTGTACTGCTTGACGAAGTCCATGATGTTGACGCCGTGGGGACCGAGGGCGGTACCCACCGGCGGCGCCGGGGTGGCCTGGCCAGCGGGGAGCTGGACCTTCACCAGTGCGGCGATTTTCTTCTTCGGAGGCATGTGTCCTTCTCCGGGTCCTGATTGCGATGCGGTCAGAGCCGCGGTTGCGCCCCTGACATGTCGGCGGCCGCCCTTCGCGAGAGGCGGCCGACCGAACGACTAAGTGTATGTGATCGTCTCAGATCTTCGAGACCTGGTTGAACGAGAGCTCCACCGGAGTCTCGCGGCCGAAGATCGACACGAGCACCTTGAGCTTCTGCGACTCGGGGCTGATCTCGCTCACCGAGGCGGGCAGCGTGGCGAACGGGCCGTCCATGACGGTGACGGACTCGCCGATCTCGAACTCGACCGTGGGACCCGCGGCGGCCTTGGTGGTGGCCTTCTTGGCCTCTTCGGTCGGCTCGGGCGCCAGCAGCTTGGCGACCTCGTCAAGGCTGAGCGGGCTCGGCTTGTTGGACAGGCCGACGAAGCCGGTGACGCCCGGGGTGTTGCGGACGGCGGCCCAGGACTCGTCGGTCAGCTCCATGCGCACCAGGACGTAGCCGGGCAGCACGCGCTCCTTGACCGGGACCTTCTTGCCGCTCTTGAACTCCTGGACGGTGTGCGTGGGCACCTCGACCTGGTAGATGTAGTCCTCCATGTTGAGCGACACGTTGCGGCTCTCGATGTTGGACTTCACCCGGTTCTCGTAACCGGCGTAGGAGTGGATGACGTACCACTCGCCGGGCAGGCCGCGCAGGGAGTCCTTGAACTCCTCGACGGGGTCGACGTCGGGAAGAACCGAACCGTCCTCGACGGCGGCGGCCTCTTCTTCGCCCGCCTCGTCGCTCTCCTCGACCTCGGCCTCCTCGGAAGCCGCCGCAGCGGACTCCTCGGTGGCCTCTTCCAGCTCGTCGCCCCACTCGTCGCGGGACTCGTCCGCCGGAACTGAAGACTCGGACACGGTGACTCTTCCTCTTTCGTGGTATCGAATGGCGACTCCGTCAGGCGATCACCCCTCGAAGCCTTCGGTCAGGATCCGCCGAAGACGCGGAGGACCGCCCATCCCAGGGCACTGTCGAGCCCGTACACGATCGCGACCATGATCAGAACGAATATCAGAACGACCGTGGTATAGGTGATGAGATCCTTGCGTGTCGGCCAGATGACCTTACGAAGCTCGTTGACGACCTGCCGATAGAAGAGGGCAGGAGAAGTGCGTGTCTTCTTCTCGCCACTAGGCTTGTCTGCGGTCTCGCCGCGCGTGTCGATCGCCACAGTCCTCACCTGATCAGTCGTATCCAACGCAGTTTTGCGGCGCGCTTACACGCCAATTATTGCGCGGACCGCACTCGCAGGGCACGAGGGACTCGAACCCCCAACCGCCGGTTTTGGAGACCGGTGCGCTACCAATTGCGCCAGTGCCCTATGTCGTAGACCAGACTACCCTGATCGACTCACTGCCTGGACCGAACCGCTCGCCGACATGCGGCGGAAGGACCACGCGAAAGCATACGGGTCATTGCCCGTCACGTCGAACCAAAACCTGATCGCCCAGGTCACGCCCGCGTGGGCACCGCGTGGGAGCATGGACGCATGTCCACGCGACCCCGCATCTCCGCGAGAATTTCCGCGATTTCCGAGTCCGCCACGCTCGCCGTAGACGCCAAGGCGAAGGCGATGAAGGCGGCCGGGCGTCCCGTCATCGGTTTCGGCGCGGGCGAGCCCGACTTCCCGACGCCCGATTACATCGTCGAGGCCGCCGTGCGGGCGGCCCGCGAGCCGCGCTTCCACAAGTACACGCCGGCCGGCGGCCTGCCCGAGCTGAAGAAGGCGATCGCCGAGAAGACCCGCCGCGACTCCGGCTACGCCGTCGAGCCGGCGCAGGTCCTGGTGACCAACGGCGGCAAGCAGGCGGTGTACGAGGCGTTCGCGACGCTGCTCGACCCGGGTGACGAGGTGCTGGTCGTCGCTCCTTACTGGACGACCTACCCCGAGGCGATCAAGCTGGCGGGCGGCGTGCAGGTCGACGTCGTGACCGACGAGTCGACCGGTTATCTCGCGAGCGTGGAGCAGCTGGAGGCGGCGCGCACCGAGCGGACGAAGGTGCTGCTGTTCGTCTCGCCGTCCAACCCGACGGGCGCGGTCTACTCGCGCGAGCAGACGGTGGCGATCGGCCGGTGGGCGGCCGAGCACGGGCTGTGGGTGGTCACGGACGAGATCTACGAGCACCTCGTGTACGGCGACGCCGAGTTCACCGGCATCGCCACGGCCGTACCCGAGCTGGGCGACCGGGTCGTGATCCTCAACGGCGTGGCCAAGACGTACGCGATGACGGGCTGGCGGGTCGGCTGGCTGATCGGGCCGTCCGACGTCGTCAAGGCGGCCACCAACCTGCAGTCCCACGCGACCTCGAACGTCTCCAACGTGGCGCAGATGGCGGCGCTCGCGGCGGTTTCCGGTGATCTGTCGGCGGTGGCGGAGATGCGCGCGGCCTTCGACCGGCGGCGGCAGACGATGGTCAGGATGCTCAACGAGATCCCGGGCGTGTTGTGCCCGGAACCTAAGGGTGCGTTCTACGCATATCCCTCGGTCAAGGAGCTGATCGGCAAGGAGCTGCGCGGGCGGCGGCCGCGGTCGTCGAGCGAACTGGCCGAGCTGATCCTGGAGGAGGCCGAGGTGGCGGTGGTGCCGGGTGAGGCGTTCGGCACGCCGGGCTACTTCCGGCTGTCGTACGCGCTGGGCGACTCCGACCTCGTCGAGGGCGTCAGCCGGCTCGCCAAGCTGCTGTCCGAGGCCCGCTGAGCCGCACGCGGGTCAGCCGGCCGTGATGTCGGCGGCGATCGGCTTGATCTCGCTGCTGAGGCCGGGCGTGGCGCCGATGTAGACGGCGGTGCCCGGCCGCTCCAGCCACATGAAGCAGCGCACGCCCGTACGCGTGGTCCAGCGCAGCGCGGGCTTGCCGCCGTACAGGGTGAGCGTGGCCTTGCCGACGAGCGTGACGAAGTGCTCGGCCGTGCGCGGGCCGCACACCACGCCGACGTAGAGGCGTTCGTCGTTGTCGCTCCAGATGCGGCCGCGCACTTCAAGCGGGCGGCGCAGCGACTCCAGGCGGTTGAACGAGCCCGCCGGGCTGAGCCCGGACAGCGCGGACGGCAGCCGCACGCCGGGGCCGTCGCAGGAGAGCACGGTGCCGTCCGCGTGGGTGACGAGCGGCTCGGGCGCGGGCGAGGTGGCGGACGGGGAGGCCGGCGGGGTGGCCACCGGGTGCGTCGTGCCGCCGCCGCACGCCGTGAGCGCGAACATGAGGAGCACCGCCGCCGGCCGCCGCATCGACCCCCCTTGACGTGAGTGATTACCGGGGAAAAGGCTCATAGTCTCCTACAGGAGCCCTCACGGAGGCGGCAAGAGCGAGGAGCTCGCCGCCGAGCGCGTCACTGACCCGGATCGACATCCCCGTGCCGGGGCGTTCGAGCCAGGCGATCAGCCGGCCGCCCGCCGGATGCCTGCCGGCCACGGCGGGCCTGCCGCGCACGGTGGTGGCGCGGGCGTCGCGCACCTTGATCCGGCTCAGGAAGCGGGCCAGGTCCGCTGCCACCGTACCGCGTGTCACCTGGGCTTCGACGAATCCGCCCGCCGCGGACGCGAACCTCGCGCCGGTGCCGTCGCCACCGGTCCGTACGAGGCCGCCCGGCAGGTACGTGAGCCAGAACCCGTCGGCGACGACCGCGACCGTCTCCGCCGGCCTCGGCACCGAGACCGAGCCCGCGGCGGGCGGCTGCACCGGCACCACCGGCACCGGCACCGGGGCGGGCAGGGGTTCGGCGGCGCGGATCGCGGCGCGCGGGAGGCGGCCGAAGCCCGAGGAGAAGATCGCGTAGATGATCAGGGCGGTCGCCGTGAAGGACACCGCGGCGAGCGTCCCGCGGCCGCCCGGCCCCAGGCCGTGCCACGACGGGGGCGCGCCGAGCCCTCGGACGTCGAGGGCGGCACCACGTCGATCCACCGGCCGAGCCCGCAGCCGAGCTTCCGGCCGAGCTTCCGGCCGCGCTCCCACCCGAGCTCCCACCCGAGCTTCCGATCGAGTCCCCCACAGCCGAGCGCCCGGCCGCGCTTCCGCCCCGGCTTTCGATCGAGTCCCCAACCGCGCCCCCCATCGGACCCCTGACCGGGCCTCTTTCCTCCCCCACACCCGCACCGGTGGCAAGATATGTCAATGCCACGGCCTCTGCACGCGCTTCCCAAGGCCCATCTTCACCTGCATTTCACCGGTTCGATGCGACATTCCACGCTGATCGAGCTGGCCAGGGAGCAAGGGCTGCATCTGCCCGACGCGCTGGAGCAGGACTGGCCGCCCAAGCTGCGGGCCACCGACGAGCGGGGCTGGTTCAGGTTCCAGCGGCTCTACGACATCGCCAGGTCCGTGCTCACCAAGCCCGAGTACGTCTACCGCCTGCTGCGCGAGACCGCCGAGGACGAGGTGGCGGCCGGGTCGCGGTGGCTGGAGATCCAGGTGGACCCGTCGGGTTACGCGCAGCGCTTCGGCGGCCTGACGGCCACGCTCGAGCTGATGCTGGACGCGGTGGAGCAGGCGTCGGCGCACGCCGGCATCGGCATGGCGGTGGTCGTGGCGGCCAACCGCACCCGCCACCCGCTCGACGCCAACACGCTGGCCCGCCTGGCCACCCAATACGCGGACAGGAACGTCGTCGGCTTCGGCCTGTCCAACGACGAGCGGCGCGGGCAGGCGCGGGAGTTCGAGCGGGCGTTCCGCATCGCCAAGCGGGGCGGGCTGCTGTCGGTGCCGCACGGCGGCGAGCTGATGGGGCCGCGCAGCGTCGCGCAGTGCGTGGACGACCTGGGCGCCGACCGGGTGGGCCACGGCGTGCGCGCGGCCGAGGACGACTGGCTGATGCAGCGGCTGGCCGACCGGCAGATCTGCTGCGAGATCTGCCCCACCTCGAACGTGGGCCTGGGGGTCGCCGAGCAGCCGGCCGACGTGCCGCTGCGCCGGTTGTTCGACGCGGGGGTGCCGATCGCGCTGGGCGCCGACGACCCGCTGCTGTTCGGTACGCGGCTGCTGCGCCAGTACGAGCTGGCCAGGGAGGTCTACGGGTTCTCCGACGCGGAGGTGGCCGAGCTGGCCCGCCAGTCCGTACGGTCCTCATCCGCCCCCGAGTCCGTGCGCAAGGAGCTGCTCAAGGGCGTGGACGACTGGCTGGCCGGATCACCCGAGTGATTCGGCGACCCTGACCGCCTCCTCCTTGCTCTTCAGCCCTTCGAGCCTGAGGTTGAGCGTGCCGTGCTGCCAGATCAGGGTGGGCCCGGCCTGGCGCAGGGGCACCTCGGTGCCGTCCTGGCGCCTGATGTGGCCGAGCGGGTGGTCGCCCTTGATCCACCACGCCGTACGGCCGCCGACCTCGGTGAAGTCGGGGTAGGGCGGGCCGAGCTTCTTGAACAGGTACGGGTCCAGGGTGCCGTCGAACTGGTCGAGCCTGATGCCGTCCGGCCAGAACATCGACACGACCCGCCCGCCGTCGGAGACCGTGGTGCGCTGCGGAGGGCCGAGCGCGGCCGGGGTCCTGGCCATGCGCGGCACCTCGGTGGGCGCGACCGTGCGCTCGCCCGGCAGGGGCGCCGTCGTGGTGACGGGCGGCGGCGTGGTGTCGCCGACGCGCAGCTCGATCCCGGCGAACCTGAGGATCCGCACCACCGCGGCCCGGCCCTGCGGGGTGGCCGCGACGAGCGCGGCGACGGCGACGACCACGGCGGTCACGACCTTCCACCGCGCCACCCGCCTGCGCCGCCGCTGCGGCACATGCGGCTGGTCGAGCCTTTCCCGCGCCTCCCGAGTACCGCCCGGCTCAGACGCGTCGGAGGGTGTCTCCCCTACGGGTGTCTCTGGCGCGGGTGTCTCTGGCGCAGGTGTCTCTGGCGCGGGTGTCGACGTGAGGCGGGTGCGGACGGCGGCGGCGACGTCGGCCGGAGGCGGGGCAGGGGTGTCGAGGAGGTCGCCGAGCGCGCGCAGCTCAGCCTCGATCGCCTCGTACTCCTCGTAGTCCTCGTAGTCCTCGTCAGGCTCACGCGAGCTCATCGCCCACCTCCTCCCTCAGCCGGGCCAGCCCCCGGTGGGTGCTGGACTTGACGGTGCCGACGGGCCAGTCGAGCACCTGCGCGGTCTCGGCCTCGCTCAGCTGTAAGAAGTACCGGCAGACGACGGCCTGACGTTCCCGTTCTGGCAGGGCGCGGACGGCGGCGAGCAGCCGGGAGCGGCGGTCGGTGGCGACGGCGGCGCCTTCGGGGTCGTCGGGCGCGCGGGTGGGGGCGGTGGCGGACAGCCGGAGCGCCAGGTCGGTCCTGCGGCCGCGCGAGCGGGTCAGGTTGTGGGTCTCGTTGGTGACGATGCGCAGCAGCCAGGGCTTGAACGGCGCGTCGCGGCGGAACGAGGCGAGGTGGCGGAACGCCTTGACGAACGCCTCCTGCACGACGTCCTCGGCCTCGTCGCCGGCGCCGAGCATGGCGGCGGTGCGGTGGGCGAGCGTGCTGTAGCGGGCGACCAGCGCCTCATAGGCGGCCAGGTCTCCCTTGAGCGAACGGGCGATCGCCTCGTCGTCGTCCATGCCGACTCGGATTCCACCGCATCATCAGCCGTCTGGGAAGGGACTTTCGCTGATCGTGTCATCCTGGTGACCGGCGTGGGCATTAGACTCTGGCAATCCATGTGCCCCTCGAAGGAACGGGATTATGTCTTCTGGGTATGACCGTGTAGTGCAACCGGCGGCCGGTGACGAGGCCCTGGAGAACCACCTGGGTGGGGACGAGGCCAAGAACTACCGGCAGTACGAGTTCGACATGGTCGCCCCGCACGTCGGGCGTTCGATGCTGGAGATCGGCTCGGGCCTGGGGCACTTCGCCGAGCAGTTCCTGCCGCGCCTCGACCGGCTCGTGGTCAGCGACTTCGACCCCTACTGCGTCGAGCAGCTGGAGAAGCGGTTCGTCGACCGCGACGAGATCAGCGTCCTGCAGTTCGGCCTGCCGACCGACATCCCGCTTGAGGACAAGGTCGACACGGTCGTCATGATGAACGTCCTGGAGCACATCGAGGAGGACGCCGAGGCGCTGCGCTCGCTGGCGCGCGTCACGCTGCCGGGCGGGCGCATCATCATCTGGGTGCCCGGCTACCCGCAGCTCTACGGCGACTTCGACCGCAAGGTCGGCCACGTGCAGCGCTACACCCCGAAGACGCTCGGCGCCACGGTCGCGAGGGCGGGGCTCGACGTCGAGGTGCTCAAGCCGATCAACTTCCTGGGCGGCATCGCCTGGTGGGCTGCGGTGCGGCGGGGCGGCGTCGGCTATCCCGACCCGCGGCTGGTGAAGATCTACGACCGCACGGTGGTGCCGCTGACGCGGCTGATCGAGCGGTTCGTCCGGCCGCCGTTCGGCCAGACGGTGTTCTGCGTCGCGCGGGTGCCCGTACCGAAGAGCTGAAACACGTCAGGCCGCCCCCTGGGGTGCCCTGGGGCGGCCTGACGGGCTTACTTGATGGAGCCGGCGGTCAGGCCGCCGACCACCTTCCGCTCGATCAGGGCGAACAGGATGATCACCGGGATGGTGGCGATCACCGAGCCGGCGAACAGGTTCTGCCAGTCCACCTGGTACTGCCCGATGAACGAGTTGAGCGCCACGGGAAGCGGCTGGTTCTCGGGGGTCGTGGTCAGGGTGAGCGCGACCACGAACTCGTTCCACGCGGCGATGAACGTGAAGATCAGCGCGGTGATGACACCGGGCATGGCCAGCGGCAGCGTGATTCTGAACAGCGCGCCGAAGCGGCCGTTGCCGTCGATGAAGGCGGCCTCCTCCAGCTCGCGCGGGATCGAGGAGAAGTACGCGTTCAGGATCCACACCGCGAAGGCGAGGTTGAACCCGCCGTTGACGAGAATCAGCGCCCAGATCGAGTCGACCAGCCCGAACTGGAAGAACTCGCGGTAGATGCCGACCACCATGGCGGTGGGCTGGAACATCTGGGTGATCAGCACGAGGATCAGGAACGCGGTCCGGCCGCGGAAGCGGTGGCGGGCCGAGTAGTACGCGGCGGGCAGCGCGACCAGCAGCACGAGCAGCGTCGAGCCGGCCGCCACCTTGATCGTCACCCACAGGTTACCGGCCAGGCCGCTGCCCCAGAAGTCGGCGAGGTTGCTCCACACCCATTCCTCGGGCCAGAACGTCACGTCGCGCAGCGACTCCTGTGAGCGCAGCGAGGTCAGCAGCATGACCACGTACGGGAACAGGAAGAGGAAGGCGACGACGTACGCGGTGGCGGCGATGAGGACGGTCTTGAGCCGCGGCATGGCGCTCCCGCCGCGGCCTGTGCGGGCCTGGGGACGCTGCTCGACCGGCGCGGGCATGGTCTTGACGGCCATCACGCCACCTCCTTGTTCCACCGCGACACCTTCAGGAAGATCACTGTGAGCACGATGACCATGCCGAAGTTGACCACGGACATGGCGGCGGACTCGCCGATGTCGGAGCCCTTGAGGATGTACATGAAGATCGTCGAGGTGGCCGTGGAGTAGCCGGGCTGCCCGTGGGTCATGGCCCAGATGATCGGGAAGCTGTTGAAGACGTTCATGACGTTGATCAGCGCGGCCACGGTGAGCGCGGGGCGCAGCAGCGGCAGCGTGATCGACCAGTACGTCCGCAGCCGTCCGGCTCCGTCCATCTTGGCGGCCTCGTACACGTCGGCCGGGATCGTCGCGAGCCCGGCGAGCAGCGCGTACATCGTGAACGGCACCGACACGAACACCGCGACGAAGATCAGCCACGGCATGGCGGTGGAGGCGTCACCGAGCTGGTCGGCCGCGGCCCCGCCCATCGCGTCGATCAACCCGAGTTTCAGCCGGATCTGGTTGATGACGCCGACCTCGGGGTCGAGCATCCACTTGAAGATGATCGCGGTCATCAGCACCGAGGCGGCCCACGGCGCGATGAGCGCCCAGCGGGCGACCTTGCGCAGCGGGAAGCGCTGGTTGAACAGCTGGGCCAGGGCGAGCGAGACCAGCACGGTGAGCGCGACGACCGCGACCACCCAGATCACACTGCGGAGCATGATGTCCGCGAAGTCCTTCTCGGCGAAGAGCTTGTCGTAGTTCGCGAACCCGTTGCCGCCGCGCACCACGCCCAGGCGGCTGATCTCGAGGAACGACGACCTGATCATCTCGATCACGGGCCAGAGCACGACCACGGCGATCAGCACGATGGCGGGCCCGACCCAGGCGAGGGGTTCGAGGGCGCGCAACCTTCTCATCAGACACCTTTCCAGGACGGTACGGCCGGCGAGCGCCGGCCGTACCCGGGTCCTGCTGGATCAGCCGGCCGCCGCTTCAGCGGTCTTCTGGAGCTCGCCGAGGACCTTGGCGGGGTCGTCCTTGACGGCGCCGCCGATGGTCTGCTTGATGGCGGGGTTCACCTCGGCCCACTTGGGGTCCTGGAAGGGGTAGAAGCTGGCGTTGGGCAGCGCGTCGAGGAACGGCTTGAGCTTCTCGTCGCTCGACAGCTTCTGGATGCCGCCGTTGGTGACGGGCAGCAGCTTGTAGGTGTCGGAGATCTTCTGGGCGGCGTTGCCGGTGTAGAAGAAGTCGAAGAACTTCTTGATCTCGGCGGCGTGGCCGTTCTTGTTGAACGCCATGATCCAGTCCATGACGCCGAGCGTGGTGTCGAGCGGGCCGGTCTTGCCGGGGATGGGCACGACGCCGTAGTTCTTCAGCCCGGCCGCGTCGAAGATCGGGATGGACATGGGGCCGCCGTTGACCATGCCGACCTTGCCGGCGCCGAAGTCCTCCCAGACCGTCTTGCGGTCCTTGGTGCCGGGGTTGGGGGTGGTCAGGCCGGCGTCGACCAGGCCTTTGAGGTAGGTGAAGGTCTCGACGTTCTGCGGGGAGTCGATCGCCCACTTGCCGGAGGCGTCCTTGTAGCTGCCGCCGTTGCCGAGCATCCACAGGAACGACTCGGCCTGGGCCTCCTCCTGGCCGAGCGGCAGGCCGAACGGCTGCGTCACGCCGGCCGCCTTGAGCTTCTCGGCGGCGGCCTTGAGCTCGTCCCAGGTCTTCGGCGGCTCGGCGATGTCCGCCTTCTCGAACAGGTCCTTGTTGTAGAACAGGGCGCGGGCCGAGGAGACGAACGGGATGCCGTACGCGGTGCCGTCGACCTTGCCGAAGTCGGCGAACTTCTGCAGCATGTCGCCGGAGACGTTCGGCGACAGGATCTCGTCCACCTTGTAGAGCAGGCCGTCCTTGACGAAGCCCGAGTAGTCGCCGGTCTGCAGGATGTCGGGCACCTGGCCGTTCTGGACCATGGTGGCGACCTGCTTGTCGATGTCGTTCCAGTTGATGACCTGGACGTCGACCTTGATGTTGGGGTTGGCCGCCTGGAACTCGTCCACGACGCCCTTCCAGAAGTTCTCACCCGAGTTCGGCTTGCCGGGGCCGTCGCCGTAGTCGGCGGCGACCATCTTCAGCGTGACCTGGCCGTCGCTCGCCTGGGTGTCGCCGCCTCCGCCGCCTGCGTCACCGCCGCCGCAACTGGACAGGACCAGCATCGTGGCAAGGCCGAGAGCGGCGCCGCCCACAAGCTTGATGTTCACTGGAGATACCGCCTTCTCGTCGGACGGGTCGAGCTGGTCCGTACCAGTTCGGCCGACCCAGCCCAGGGGGATGTGACACGCGAGTTCCGGCTTGCCCGCGTTTGCGTCAGCGTAAGCCTGAGCTAAGCGGCCGGTCTATACCGGTCCGTCTCGTTTTCGCAACACCTCACGAAAGGAGCGATCACAACCGGTCTAGACCGGATGTCAGAGGATCTTCCGCCGTACGCTCTCCCCACCCTCCGGCGCGCCGATCCACGGGCCCTCGATCGACGGGTCGAGGATGCCCTCCTCCAGGAACGTGTAGCGGCCGTCGAGCACGTATCCGGCCAGGCGGACGTCCTGGGTGTCGCTGTTGTCCCAGAGCCTGGCGAACAGCGCGTCCACCCGGCGCCTGGCCTGCTGGCAGAAGGTGTCGGCCAGCTCGTACGGCCGCCGCCCCAGGTCGCGTGAATCCTCCTCGGCCTTGAGGCAGGCGGCGGTCATGGCGTACAGCTCGGCGCCGATGTCGACGATCCGGCCCAGGAACGACTGCTTGTGCTCCAGGCCGCCCTGCCAGCGGGACATGCCGTAGAAGGTGGACCTGGCCAGTTTCCTGCTGGTCCGCTCCACGAAGCGGAGGTGGCCGGCGAGCGGGCCGAATGCGGCGTACGAGGTGGGCAGGTTGCCCGTCCCCGCGACCAGCGTGGGCAGCCAGGTGGCGTAGAAGCGGCCGGCCCTGCGCAGCGCCTGGGCGCGTTCCTGGCGGCTCGCGTCCGGGTTGACCAGCTCGCCCGCGGCGGTCAGGTGCGCGTCCACGGCCTCGCGGGTGATGGCCAGGCGCATGATCTCGGACGAGCCCTCGAAGATGCGGTTGATACGGGAGTCGCGCAGCATCTGCTCGGCGGGCACGCCGCGCTCGCCCCGCGCGGCCAGCGACGCGGCCGTCTCGTAGCCGCGCCCGCCGCGCATCTGGACCAGCTCGTCGAGCACCCGGTACGACAGCTCCGAGGCGTACAGCTTGGCCAGTGCCGCCTCGATCCTGATGTCGTTGCGCCGGTCGTCGGCCAGCCGGCCGGTCAGCTCGCAGACGGCCTCCAGCGCGTACGCGGTGGCCGCTATGAAGGCGACCTTGGTGGCGACGGCCTCGTGCCGCCCGACCTCGCGGCCCCACTGCACGCGCGCGGTTCCCCACTCCCGGGCGATCTTCACGGCCCACTTGGCATTGCCCGCGCAGGTGGCCGGCAGGGACAGGCGGCCGGTGTTGAGCGTGGTGAGCGCGATCTTGAGCCCTTCGCCCTCCTTGCCGACGCGATTCCTGGCGGGCACTCTGACCTGGGAGAAGACGGTGACGCCGTTCTCGATGCCGCGCAGCCCCATGAACTCGTTGCGTCGCTTGACCGTGATGCCAGGCGTGTCGGCCTCGACGACGAACGCGCTGATCTTCTTGCCGGTCCTGGCCATGACCACCAGCAGGTCGGCGATGACGCCGTTGGTCGTCCACAGCTTGACGCCGTCGAGCACGTACTCGTCGCCGTCGCGGACGGCGGTGGTGGCCAGCCGGGCCGGGTCGGAGCCGACGTCGGGCTCGGTCAGCAGGAACGCGGAGATCTCGCCGGCCGCGCACCTCGGCAGGAACTCGCGCTTCTGCTCCTCGGTGCCGAACAGCTTGAGCGGCTGCGGCACGCCGATCGACTGGTGCGCCGACAGCAGCGTGGCCAGCGCGGGGCAGTAGGAGCCGACGAGCATGAGGGCGCGGCAGTAGTACAGGTACGGCAGGCCGAGCCCGCCGTACTCCTCCTTGATCGTCATGCCGAACGCGCCGAGCCGCGCGAGGCCCTTGACCACGTCGTCGGGCACCTGCGCGGTGCGCTCGATGAGCACCGGGTCGACGTGCGCGTCGAGGAAGCGGCGCAGCGCCCTGACGAAGTCCTCGCCCCGCTTGGCCGCCTCGTCGGGCGGCGTCGGGGCCGGGTGCACCAAATCCAGCCGGTAGTCGCCGAGGAAGAGCTGCCTGGCGAAGCTGGGGTGCGTCCACTCCTTCTCGCGTGCCTGCTCGCCGACCTCCCGGGACTCCCTGTACTCAGCGTGCTCGGTCATGGCACCTCCGGACGTCGCGCCGTCTTGTGCTCATGGGTACTGCCCGCCGAGACGGCGCCCTGTCGCCGTTATAGCCCGATTTTGAGGGAACGGCGAGCATTCAGCCGCCGTACGGCGAGCGCGAGCACCGCCAGCACGGCGGGCACCAGCAGGTACGCGCCGCAGAAGGCCAGCCCCGCCAGCGACATCCCCGTGCCCACCACGGCCGTGGTCCTGAGCCGGCCGCGCGGCAGCATGCGCACCGCCGCCGCCACCCCCGCCGCCGTCACCGCCGCCAGGCATGCCGAGGTCGCGCGCATGAGCGGGTCGAGATCCACCGCCCAGAGCAGCACGGGCACGCTCAGCATGAGCACCAGCCCAAGGCTCCGGTACGGCGTCTCGCCCGGCGCCCCTCCCCTGGCGAACCAGACCGGCAGCGCCCCGTCCGCCGCCAGCGCCGCGCCCAGCCTGGCCGCTCCCGCGATGTAGGTGTTGACCGCCCCGAACGACAGCAGCACCGCCAGCACGCCGGTGACCGGCCTGGACGCGGGGCCGAGTCCGCTCTCCAGCATGGCGGTCAGCGGCACGCCCGGCATGTCGGCGCCGAGCACGGCGACCGAGGTGACGGAGACGCCGGCGTACAGCAGGGCGATCACCACGAGCGTCACGACCGTGGCCCTGAGCAGGCCCCGCCCGCCGCCCGCGAACTCGGCCGACAGGTGGCTCGCGGCCTCCCAGCCGACGAACGCGAACATCAGCACCCCGGCCGCGCCCGCCACGCCGGCGGCGCCGTACGGGGCGAAGGGGGTGAAGTTGGCCGGGTCGGCGTGCGGTGCGGCGCTCACCACGGCCGTGACCAGCACCGCGACGAGCAGGACGACCATGCAGATCTGCAGCCCGCCCGAGGCGCGCAGGCCGGCGGCGTTGGCGGCGAACGCGGCGGCCAGGATCAGGCAGGCGGCGAGGGTCGCGTCCACGCCCAGGCAGGCTTCGACGTACTGGCCGCCGACCAGGGCGCCCGCGACGGTGCCGATCGGCACGGCGCCGTAGAACCACCAGCCGGCCACGGCCGAGGCGGACCGGCCGAACGCCAGCCCGACCACCGCCGCCACCCCGCCGCCACCGGGGTAGCGGGCGCCGAGCGCGGCGAACGTCAGCGCGACGGGCACGCTAAGCGCGAGCATGCCCGCCCAGGCCAGCACGGAGGCGGGCCCCGCCGCCGCTGCGGCGAGGTGCGGCAGCACCAGCATGCCGGGTCCCAGCACCGCGCCCACGAGCAGCGCCGTCCCTTGTACGGCTCCCATTCGTCCACTCATATGCACGGAAGGTAGTTCAGCCATTCGGCGGTGAGCACGCCCCTCCGAACGTTCGGCCGGAATGGCTGGCAGTGTGGAGTCATGGACGAACTTGATTCGGCGATCGTACGGCTGCTCCAAACGGATGCGCGGCAGTCGAACCGCGAACTGGCCAGGCAGCTCGGCATCGCCCCCTCCACCTGTCTCGAACGCGTCCGCTCGCTGACCCGCCGCGGCGTGATCCGCGGCTACCACGCCGACATCGACCCCGCCGCGCTCAACCGCGGCGTCCAGGCCATGGTCTCGGTCCAGGTGCGGCCGCTCAGCCGGGCGGTGATCAACGCCTTCCAGACCTCGGCGGCCGAGATGCCGGAGGTGCTGAGCGTGTTCGTGCTGGCGGGAGGCGACGACTTCCTGCTGCACGTGGCGGTGCAGGACCTCGACCACCTGCACGCGTTCCTGCTCGACCGGCTCAGCAAGCGCAAGGAGATCGTCGGCTTCCGTACGTCGGTGGTGTTCCAGCAGGTGCAGAAGGTGGTGCCGGAGCCGCTGCCCGCGCCGTGAAGAAAGCGGAGGTAGGATCCTGAACTCTTTGTCAGTCACCGGTGAAGGGGGTCTCCGGGGTGTCATGGCCGTCGCCTGACCAGGACAGGCTCTATTTCGACCAGATCATGCGGCAGACGGAGGACGCGATGCGTCACCTCCGTACCGCTAAACAGCTCATCGGCCAGGTCGCGGGCACCGGCGTGGCCGCCGACGGGTTCATCAGGGTGACGGCCGGCGCGGGGGGTGCGCTGAGCGGCATCGACCTCAACCCGCGCCTGCTCCGCCTGCCGCCCGCGGTCATCGGCCGCGAGCTGACCAAGGCGGTCCGGGCCGCGCAGGACGACGCCGCGCGGCGTTCGCGGGAGATCCTGGACGAGGTCGGCACCTACGTCGAGGCGCTGCCCGAGCCGCTGGACGAGACGTTCGTCCGGCGGCGCGTGGACGCGGCGATGCGCGATCTGCTCGCGGGAGACCGGTGATGTCCGGCTACGCGATCGATCCGCGCGACATCCGGCCTCAGGACGTGGAGCGTGCCACCGAGCAGGCGTTCCATGCCGAGGCCGCACTCTCCGACGTGGACCGGCTGCTGGCGGAGGTCGTCGGCACGGGTCAGGCGAAGGGCGTCGGCGCCGTCGTGGACGCCGAAGGGCGGGTGGCGGAGATCACGCTCGGGCCGCAGGCGCTGCGTGAAGGGACCGACGGGCTGCGCGATGCGATCTTCGCCGCCGTGGGAGCCGCGCAGGAGCATGCCCGGCGGCAGGCCGATGAGCTGCTGCGCGAGCACCTCCGGCAGGCCGTGCCCGGGATCGCGGTGGACGTGGCGGAGCTTCGGCGGCGCCTCGGGGGCCTACTGAAAAATAATCACATAAGCCACAAAGGTTGATTACAGTCCCATTCATGCAGTACGGGGTTGAAATCGCCAAAGAGGCGTACACAGAGCAGGCCAGGCGCCTGCAGACACACGGGGACGACTACGCGGCGGCGGTCGAGCGGCTGCGCGAGCGAGGGGGCAGATGGGGGGACGACGGTCTCTTCGCGGAGATCGAGACGGCCTGGATCGAGTGCCGGCTGGCCATGCTGGAGGCCGTGCCCGGCATCGGCGGACACATCGGCGGGGTGAGCGCGGGCATGCGTCTCGTCCCGCAGAACGTCACGGCAGGTGAGCAGGCCAGCGCGATGCAGGATCCGGCGGCATGGCGATAACGCTCCCCCCGCAACTCGACGCGACGCTGGAACTGGCCGGTCTCTGGTTCCCCAACATCGACGAGGACGAGATCCACGCCGACGCCGACGCGGCGCGCATCGTGCAGGCGTACACGGCCCAGGAGGGCGCGGACGCCGACGCCACCGTACGCGGGGCCGCCGGCCTCCACCGGGGCGACTCCGCCGTCGCGCTGCAGAGCGCGTGGAACGCCAGCGACAACGCCAACGGCCACCTGGCGCAGGCCACGGCCGCGACGCGGATCGCGCCCGCGGCGCTCGACGGCCTCGGGTACGTGGTGACCGGCACCAAGGTCGCGGTCGGCACGGTCGCGGCCGTCGGCACCGTACGGCTGCTCTACGCCCTGCTGGCCGGCGGGCCGGCGGCCGGGCTCACCGCGACCGCCACCCTGCTCGCGATCAGGCGGGCAGGCACCAAGGTCCTGCGCGAGGCAGCCGAGGGCACCGGCCGCCACATGGCACCGGCGCTGACCAGGCGGGCCACCGCTCCGCTGCGCGACATCCTGAGCCGCCTCCGCCCCCCGGGCCCGCCCGGCAGCCCGGCGCTCGCGGGCGCGGGCCGGCTGCCCGGCGGCCGGGTGCCCGTCGATCCCAAGAGCTTCGACCGCAACCCGGGCATCCTGCAGATCCGCAGAAAGAAGAAGAGCGATGGAGGGGGCGGCGGCTGGAGCCGGAACTCTCCGGCCAGCTTCGACAACAACGCGCAGCGCATGCACGGCAGGTTGCCGTCGAGCAACGACGTGAGCAAGATGTCGCCGGAACAGGCCGCCGAGGCTGCGGCGCAGGTCAAGGACAGCATCCTGACGCGGAAGATGAACGAGGCCAAGCTCGGCAAGGACACCGGGCACCAGGCGCGGCTGAGGGACGAGCAGAAACTCCTGGAAGAGCTCGAACGCAAGGCCAACGAGGGGAAGTAGCTCGAGATGCACACACAGACGGGCGACGACCTGATGGCGCGCATCCTCGCCCGGCCCGCCGACGACGAGGTCAGGGGGCGGCTGGCCAACGACCTGCTCAACGAGCTGTTCGACGGCTACCCGGTCGACAACCTGCGCGCCCTGCTGCGCAGCGGTGACGACGACGCCGTGCAGACCGGGTCCTGGCTGCTGTCGGAGCTGGGCGAGCGGGCCGCGTCCCTGCTCGACGAGGCTCCTGCGCTGCTCGCCCATCCGCGGCGGCAGGTGCGCTTCTTCGCCGTCGAGTTCGTGCTGCTCGCCGCGGAGGAGCAGGAGGACGCGGCCGTCCTCGCCCAGGCCATCACCCTGAGCCGCGACCCCGACACCGCCATCCGGTGGAAGGTCCTGCACTTCCTGGCGATGGCCTCGACCGAGCAGCTCATGCTCGGGCTCTCCCGGCTCGCCGATCCCGAGCTGGGGCGGCACACGGCGGCGCTGGTCGCCGCCGACACCGGGGAGCCCGATCCGGGCGAGGTGGTGTCCGGGCTGGCCGGCGACGACCCGGTGGCCCGGCTGTTCGCCGCGGCGACCGCCACGCGCATGGCCGAGGAGGACCCGGCGCTCCTGCGCCACGCCGCCAGGGCACGCGACGAGGAGGTCAGCTCGTTCGCCCAGTGGCAACTCGGCCGCTTCGAGAACTAGCCGGCTTCGCCCGGCCGGGGGCGAGGGCGGACCTCGAACCAGGCGGGCGGGGGTAGACCGCGGACCAGGCGTTCACGCGGGCGCGGGCGCGGGTTCGCGGGGGATGGCGGCGTAGCTGATGGCGAGGGCCGCGAGACTCAGAGCGGCGGCGGCCAGGCCGAGCCAGCGCAGGCCGCCCGCCGCCACGAGCCCGCCGCCCAGCGCCGAGCCGGCGGCGATGCCGATGTTGAAGGCGCACACGTTCACCGACACCGCGAGCGTGGGCGCCTGCCCGGCATGCCGGAGCACCAGGCTCTGCAGCACGGGCGTGGTGGCCGAGGCCAGCACGCCCAGCACCAGCACCGCCAGAACGGCGGGCCCCGCCCACGGCACCGCGAAGGGGAAGGCGGCCAGCATCACGGCCAGGCCGGCGAACGTGCCGCGCACGGTGAAGGCGAGCGAGCGGTCCGCCAGCCGCCCGGCCGCCAGCCCGCCGGCCAGGCCGCCGGCGCCGTGGAGAAGCAGCAGCGCCGAGATCGCGGTGGGGCCGAAGCCGGTGATGCCGGTCAAGGCGGGCACCAGGTAGGTGAAAACGGTCGAGGTGGCGGCCAGCCCGACCGCCGTGGTGGCGATCACGATCAGCACGCGCCGGCCCAGCACGGTGGCGATCTCGTCCCGTACGCGCGTGGCCGCCGCCTCCTGGCGGGGCAGGACGGCGGCCAGTGCCCCGGCGGCGGCGAGCGCCAGGACCACCAGCACCGCGAACGGCGTCCGCCAGCCCGCGTCCTCCCCCAGCAGCACGCCGAGCGGCACCCCGAGCAGCGTGGCCACGGAGAACCCGGACCCGACGGCGGCGATGGCCGTACCGGCGCGATGCGGCGCGACCACCCGGGTCGCCGCCATCAGCGCCAGGGTCAGGAAGGCCGCGTGGCTGAGCGAGGCGATCACCCGTCCGGCGATGAGCACCTCGTACGACCCCGCCACCGCGCAGACGGCGTTCCCCGCCGCGAACAACACCAGCAACCCCAGCGCCAGCCCCTTGCGCGGCACCCGCACGGTCGCGATCGTCACCAGCGGCCCGCCGACCACGACGCCCAGCGCGTACGCCGTCACCGCCTGCCCGGCGGTGGACACCGAGACGTGCAGGTCGGCGGCCACCTGCGGCAGCAGCCCGGCGATCAGATATTCCGACGTGCCGACCACGAAAACGCTCACCATGAGCACGGCCGGCACCAACAGGCTCCTCTTCATGCGGGCACGCTAAAGTCTCACATGAATGTGAGAGTCAAGGCGTGGTGAGGGAGGTCACATGCGGATCGGCGAGCTGGCCAGACGCACCGGCGTGCACGAGCGGCTGCTGCGCTACTACGAGGAGCAGGGCCTGCTGCGGCCCGAGCGCTCGGCGAGCGGCTACCGGGAGTACACCGAGACCCACGTCGACACCGTGCGCCGCATCCGCAGCCTGCTGGCCTCCGGGCTGGGCACGTCCGCGATCGCCGCCGTGCTGCCCTGCCTGGAGACTGACGGCGAGCGCCTGGCGCCCACCTGCCCCGACGTGCTCGGCCAGTTGCGGACGGAGCGCGACAGGATCGACCGCGCGATGGAGGCCCTGCGCGAGTCGCGCGAGGCCCTCGACCTCGTCATCTCCGCCGGGCTACGCAAGTCGGCGGTCTGACCGGATGCCATGTGCCGGATAAATCGGTTGCACGCGCTTCCAGCACGCCCGTAGCCTCATGGACATGCGCCTTTACCTGTAATTCGCGATAGAGCGACCTGTCCCACCGTCCACCCAGTGACGCGGCAGTCATGTTCGCCCGCCGGCTCAATGCATCGTCGAGCCGCGTTGCCGAATTACGTAAAGGAGCCTTTCATGCGTGCTCGTGCCGACAGAAACCACCGCCCGCACCTGCCCGTGGTGCGGCCGATGCCCAAGATGCCGCAGCGGCCGATCATGCCGCCGCGCCACATCCCGCCCAAGGGGCGATGAAGACAACTACCGGGATGGTAGTTAGGCGGGCGCCGCCTCCCTCGTTACGCCCGGAGGCGGCGCTCGCGCCCTTTTTCTAGAGCCGTTCGATGATGGTGACGTTGGCCTGGCCGCCGCCCTCGCACATCGTCTGCAGGCCGTAACGGCCGCCGGTGCGCTCGAGCTCGTGCAGCAGCTTGGTCATCAGGATCGCGCCCGTGCCGCCCAGCGGGTGGCCGAGCGCGATGGCGCCGCCGTTGGGGTTGACCCTGTCGGGGTCGGCGTCCAGCTCCTTCATCCAGGCCAGCGGCACCGGGGCGAACGCCTCGTTGATCTCCACCACGTCGATGTCGCCCATCGACATGCCGGCCTTCTTCAGCGCCCGCTGCGTGGCGGGGATCGGCGCGGTCAGCATGTAGACCGGGTCGTCGCCCATGAGCGCGAGCTGGTGGATGCGGGCCCTCGGGGTCAGGCCGTGGTCGCGTACGGCCTGCTCGGAGGCGATGAGCACGGCGCCGGAGCCGTCGGAGATCTGCGAGGACGTGGCCGCGGTGATCTGGCCGCCCTCCTTCAGCGTCTTCAGTCCGGCCATCTTCTCCAGCGTCGTGTCGGGCCTCGGGCCCTCGTCGTCCTCGACGCCGTTGACGGGCTCGATCTGGTCCTTGAAGTAGCCGTTGGCGATGGCCTTGGCCGCCCGCTGGTGCGACTCGAACGCGTACTGCTCCAGCACCTCTCGGCTGAAGCCCCACTTCTCGCACATCAGCTCGGCGCCGCGGAACTGCGAGATCTCCTGCTTGCCGTAACGCTCGACCCACTTGTCGCCGAACGGGAACGGCATGCCCGCATCGAGCGCCGCCTTGATCGAGGAGCCCATGGGCACGATGCTCATCGACTCGACGCCGGCCGCCACCACGAGGTCCTGCGTGCCGGACAGCACGCCCTGCGCGGCGAAGTGGATGGACTGCTGCGAGGAGCCGCACTGCCGGTCGATGGTGACGCCGGCGGTGGTCTCGGGCAGCCCCGCCGACAACCAGGCATTTCGCGCGATGTCCATGCTCTGGGGGCCGAACTGCATGACGCACCCCATGATGACGTCCTCGACCGCCTCGGGGTCGACGCCGGTGCGGTCGATCAGCGCCTTGAGGGTGTGCGCGGCCAGGTCAGTGGGGTGGACGGTGGACAGGCCACCCTTCTTCTTGCCGACCGGGGTGCGAACCGCCCCGACGATGTACGCCTCTGCCACAGTGCCTCCTGGGAACCGAGCATTATTCGGTTACTAGGGGCAGCGTACAACAGAACGTCATTCGGCCGCAGGTCGCTCCGGTGCCACGAGATCCTCCGCCGCGTCGATCCTGAACCGCCACCGGTCGACCGCGATGCCGTTGAGCGCCTCGGACAGCTCAAGCGCCAGCGCGCCCAGCTTGACCGGCTCGGCGCCGCGCAACTCGATCGCCGTCAGCTCGGTGGCGAACGGCAGCAGCTCCTGCACAGCCGGGGGCTGCCCCGCCTGGGGCACCAGCACGGCCCTGATGTCGCCCGCCGTGAACGCCGGGCCCTCCTCCTCGGGCGCGAGCAGGGGCGCCAGCTCCTCGGGCGACGGGCGTACCGGCAGGATCACCGCGGGGCCGCCCTCGTCGTCGTCGGCCGGATCGCTCACCACGCCCCGGCACACCGCGAGCCCGCCCAGCCGGAACGCCAGGCCCTCGGCGAGGAAACGGTCGAAGAAGTCGAGCGGCAGCGGCCCCTCCGCGGCCACCCGGACCGCCCACGCCTTCTCCAGCACCCCGCCGGTCAGCTCGGGCTCCGCCTCGACCGGCGCGAACACCCGCACGTCGGCCGCCACGACGTCGTCACCGTCGAGCCGCGCCCCCGGATCTGCCAGCTGGACCAGCCGCAACAGCTCCGCCTGAGCCGGTTTCGCGGGAACGGCCGCCGTCGGGCCAGTTCGCAGTCTCCGCTTCGCCATCCAGCCCATGCCCGCCTCCGCGCTCAGCTTCGATAGGAGCCAGTCATCGTCGCATAGACGATGAGGTTGTCGGTGTAGTGCCCGGTCGTGCGATCGTAGGTGCCACTGCAGGTGATCAGGTGGAGCTGCGCGTCGTCCCGAGCGCCGTAGACGCGCTGGGTCGGGAACGTCTTCTTGCTCGCCTGCTCCACCCCACCGACCGTGAACACCGCGGTCGTCTTGTCCTGGCGCTTGACCTCGATCGTATCGCCGTTCTTGATCTCCTTGAGCCGGGCGAACACCGCCGGGCCCGTACGCGTGTCCACGTGCCCCAGCAGCACCGCCGGGCCCGCCTCGCCCGGCGTGGACATGTTGCGGTACCAGCCCGCCAGGTTCCTGTTGTTCGGCGGCGGGACCTCGATCGTGCCGTCCCTGCGCAGCCCCACCGACTTGATCGGCGCCTTCACCCCGAGCCGCTTGATGATGATCTGCACCGGCGTCGAGGGCAGCATCGGAGGCGCCGCCTTGATCTGCGGCAGCGGGGGCGGGACGTTCGCCGGCGCCTGGAAGTACGCCTGCTCGGGCTGGCCGGTGTTCTTCGGCTGCGCCTGCAGGCCCAGGCTGTCGCGGCTGCTGCTCTGCAGGCCGTACTCGGCCGGGGAGCGCAGCACGATCAGCAGGCCCGCCACGACCGTCGCCACCCCGGCGATGGCCGCCACGATCAGCACCGTCCGCAGCGCCGTGCTCCCCTTGTGCTCGGGCGGGGGCACCGGAGCCTGGGGGGCGCCGCCGTACGGGTAGTAGCCGGACACCGCGGATCAGCTCCTGATCGAACGCCGGCGCATGACCAGCCCGCCCACGGCCGCCGCCGCCACCAGCGCCGTGCCCGTCAGAATGAACAGCCGGCCGTCAGGCCCCGCCATACCACCCGCACCGGTGTCCGCGCCCGCCTTGGGCGTCTGGGACTTCCTGGTGGGGGTGCTGGACGAGCGCGAGGTGCTCGGCGTGACCGTCACCGTCGCGGTGTGCGTCGTGGTCGGACGAGGCGTCGTCGTCGTGGGGCTGGGGCTGGGGCTCGTCGTGCCGTTGCCGACAGTGAACGTGTACGACTTGAGCTCGGTCTCGTTCTGGACGGTGCACTCGATCATAGGAACGTTGCCGGTCCTGCTATTGGCACCGAAATTGATCTTCGACGGCTTCACCGTGACCGTGCCCGCCGCGCTGGCGGTGGCCTTGACGTCGATGGTCGTGGTCGGCAGCGGGATCGGGTTGTTGGCCGTGATCGTGCCCGTCGAACCTTCGCCCGTTGCGGAGGTCAGGTTGGAAATGCCAGACAAGGCCGCATAAGCGAAGATTTTCGGGGTGATCGTCTGCCCGGTGCTGGGAGCCTTGAGCTCCTTGCCCGTCGTGTAGGTGCCCTTCCACTTGATCGCGAACTGCGTGTTGGCCTTGGCGGAGGTGGGCATGGTCAGCTCGACCTTGATCTCGACATCCTGCGTGTCGGTGGTCGCGGGGCCGACACACCTGTATTCGACGACGTCGGTGGTCGTCCCGTTACCGCCACCGCCGGTGCCGATCGGCACATCCAGGACATCGGTGGCGGCGGTAGGCGGGTTGCAGTCAGTGGTGGGGGTCGTGGCAGTGGTGAGCCCCAACTTCAGGACCCCCGGCTTGATGCTGACCTTGCCCGTTGTGGTGGCAGTCACCGCGATCTTGTAAGTGAGGGTTCCGCTGGGCACTGTGGTGCCGGTGGTCGGAACCGGCTGCCCCGTTTTCGGGGTGGTGTCCGAGAGGCTGCCACCCGTCGGGGTAAGCGTCAGAGCGACCTGCACATTGCCGGTCGCGTCTTGGTTCCTCAACGTCAACGCTGGGATGGTCACCGTCAGGTCGAAAGTCTGACCGGCCGTCACCGAATCCGGTGCGCTTAGCCCGACCGTTATCGAGGGGTTGTTGAAGGGCCCCGTCGTCCCACAGGTGTAGGTGAACTGCTTCTGCACGGCGGCTGAGGCCGTGCCTGGCGTTGCGAGGACGAAGATGGAGCAAACGAAGAGCGCGAGCGTGCCCGCGAGCCCCAATGCGGACGTCTTCTGGGCGAGGCGGCGCCCCACCTGGGACATAAGCACGGGTCCTTCTCCGTTTCACAGCGGTGTCAACAGTCGTGCCAGAATTCCAGCCGATGGTCACGGTCAGGTAGAGATCCTACGAACTGTCTCTGTCAACTTCCCGTAAACCGGCAAATCCACCCCAACTTTCCCACACTCAGCCCTTCTTCTTGGACAGCGTCGCGTACACGACGATGTTGTCCGTGTAGTGGTGGGTGGTCTTGTTGTAGACCCCACCGCAGGTGATGAGCCTGATCTGGGCGTTGCTGGTGTTGCCGTACACGCGCTTGGTCGGGAACGCGTTCTTGCTGGCCTGTTCGATCCCGCTGACCGTGAAGCGGGTGACCTTCCCGTCCGACCGGTAGACGTAGATGTGGTCGCCCTTGGCCAGTTCCCGGAGGCGGTCGAAGACGGCGGGGCCGCTGCGGGTGGTGACGTGGCCGTTGATGATCGCGGGGCCCGTCTCGCCGGGGACCGGTGAGTGCTTGTACCAGCCTGTCCTGTTGGGCCTGCTGAGCGGCGGCGTGCCAAGGACGCCCTTCTTGCTGACCGTGACCGCGCCGATGGGGGCGTTCACCTTGATCTTGGGGATCTTGATGCGGGTCGGCCGCGCCTTTGCGGTCTTGACCTTGGGCTTCGGGATCGCCGGCACGACCGGCACGGCCGCCAGCGGGGGCGGCGCGTCCAGGCGGGCCGGGGTCAGGGGCACGTTCTTGCCGCCGGGGCCGACGGTCGGCGGGAGCACGAACGCGCCCGCGTTCGCGATCTCCACCGTCGTCGGCTCCGCCTGCGCCACCGCGCGCGGCTCGGAGCCGTCGTCCACGGGCGGCGCCAGCGACAGCAGGCTCACCATCACCAGGCCGACACCGCCGAGCGAGCCGGCGATGAGCAGGCCGGGCAGGGCCCGCTGCATCGGGGTCTTCTGCTCGGTCATCGCTTACGCACCTCCCGCGTGCGCGGCCCGCCGCCGTCGCATCAGCAACCCGCCGCCCGCGCTTCCCATCGCCACGACCATTCCGGTGGCCATCAGCCCGTACGGCGGCCGGTTCTCGTCCGGCGCCACCCCGGTTTCGACGCCGCCGCTGGGGGTCTTGGCGACCTGGGCCCGGTAGTACTTGGTGGCGGTCGGTCCTGTTGGCTTGGGGCTGGTCGTGGTGCTGCTCGACGTCTGGGGCACCACGATCACGTTCTCGCCCCCGATCGTCCCGACGTCGTTGCCACCCGGACCAGGGTCGTTGGGGTTGTTCGGGTTGTTGGGATCCTCACCCGGGTCCTCACCAGGGTCCTCCCCCGGGTCGGTCGGGTCTTCGGTGGGCTCGTCGGTCGGGTCATCGGTGGGGTCCTCGGTGGGGCCGGAGATGTCGACGTCGATGGCACCGGGGTCGTGCTGGAGCTCGCACTCGGCCTGCTCGTGCTTCGGCGGCTCCGGGATGTCACCCGTGAACACCTGGAAGGCATCGAAGTAGGCCGTTGCGTCCTCGGTATTGATGACCTCGACGGTGTGCGGACCGTATTCGAGCTGCGACGAGGTCCAGAGCACCTCTTGGGTGTCGGTGCCGGTCATGTCCTTGCCGCTGCGGTCCTTGCCTGGCTCCACCAGCCCGCCCGAAACCTGCTGACCGTCGATGAGCACCCTGATCGGGCTCAGATTCTGCTCGCGGCGACCGATGTAGGCCACCTTCGTGCCGACGAAGTCCAGCTTCGCGACGGCGTTTTTCTCCGTTGTCTTCTCGATGTCGCTGAGGAAGTCGTCATAAGTGGGAGCAGGGTGAAGGCGCTCCCAGGTTCCGCTGTACTCGATCTCCGGCTCGTTGTTGTTGACCTTGACCTCGCCCTCGGCAGGGGTGAAGCGGACGGTCAGTTTGCCGGGCTTGAAGCGGATGGTTCCTGTGCGGGTGATCGAGGCGCTGTCGGAGAGTCCTTCGGGCAGATCGAGGTAGTCGCCGGGCACCAGCTCGCCCTGCGACTGCCCGCCCCTCGGCCGGAGCTGGCCGGTCCAGGCGCCGCTGATGTCCACGGTGCCCTCAAGGTCGAGCGACGACCCCTCGGGGAAAAAGCCGGGCGAGCCGAACCGCTGCACGCTCGTGTACTTCATGTCCCAGCGCACGTTCATCGTGCCCGACTCGACCTGCGGCGTCATACGAGCTTCGAGATCGACGCCGGCGCCGGCGATGCCGCCCGTACAGCGGTACTTCATCACCAGCGAGGACGCGGCCTGGCCGGGAATCGACGACGTCGCTACGAATGCGGCCGTTGCCGCTAAGCTCACCGATCCGGCGATCAATACCTTGCGCCACCGACTCACGGAGACTCCGATCACCCACAAATAGACCGAGGGTAGATCTTAAGGTGGGAAACACCCGCAACACATACGGATTCCCGCTTCTCCCGGCACTTGTGATGAACCCGTGTCCAGCCCCTCCACCAGCCCCGCAAAACCGGGTATACGTGGCGGTAACAGAATGCAATTCTGCCCCTGGAGGCGTTCGATGGAGCGAGACCTCTTCGACGAGGAGCACCTGCTCTTCCGCGAGACCGTGCGCGAGTTCATGGCCCGCGAGGTCGTGCCGCACCACGCCCAGTGGGAGAAGGACGGCATCGTCCCGCGCGAGGTCTGGAAGAAGGCCGGAGAGCTGGGCATGTTCGGTTTCTCGGTGCCGGAGGAGCACGGCGGCGCGGGCGTCAGGGACTTCCGCTTCAACGCGGTCATCGTCGAGGAGATCATGCGGCACGGCGCGAGCGGCCTCGGCTTCTCGCTGCACAACGACGTCATGGCCCCGTACGTCGTCGACCTGACCGACGACGAGCAGAAGCAGCGCTGGCTGCCCGGCTTCGTCAGCGGCGAGCTGATCACCGCGATCGCCATGAGCGAGCCGGGAGCAGGCAGCGACCTGCAGGGCATCAGGACCACGGCCGCCCGCGACGGCGACCACTACGTGCTCAACGGGCAGAAGACGTTCATCACGAACGGCATCAACGCCGACCTCGTCGTCGTGGTGGCCAAGACCGACCCGGAGGCGGGCGCGCGCGGCATCACGCTGGTCGTGGTGGAGCGGGGCATGGAGGGCTTCGGGCGCGGCAGGAACCTGGACAAGGTCGGCATGAAGGCGCAGGACACGGCCGAGCTGTTCTTCGACAACGTACGGGTGCCCGTCGCGAACCGCCTCGGCCCCAAGGACGGCGAGGGCTTCTTCCAGCTCATGAACAACCTGCCGCAGGAGCGCCTGTCGATCGCGGTGGCGGCGGTGGCCGCGGCGGAGGCGGTGCTGGAGGAGACGATCGAGTACTGCAGGACCCGCCAGGCGTTCGGCCGCAGCATCGGCTCGTTCCAGAACACCCGCTTCGTCCTCGCCGAGCTGGCCACCGAGACGGAGATCGCCCGCCACTACGTGGACAAGTGCGTCGTCGCGCTGAACGCCGGCCGGCTGACCGCAGTGGACGCCGCCAAGGCCAAGTGGTGGACCACCGAGCTGCAGACCAAGGTCATCGACCGCTGCCTGCAGCTGCACGGCGGCTACGGCTACATGACGGAGTACCCGGTCGCGAAGGCGTGGCTGGACAGCCGCGTCCAGACGATCTACGGCGGCACCACCGAGATCATGAAGGAGATCATCGGCCGATCCTTCGGATTCTGACGCGTCAAGCGCGACAAACGAAATTCCGCCGCATACTGGGCACTATGGACAGCGGCCTGATCCTCCTGATCTTCCTGGCGTTGCTGTTCGCCTGGGGCCTCAACCGCGTGCGCCGGGCGATCAGGCTCGGCCCGGTCGGCTACGCCGGCGTGATGATCGTGTTCGTCCTGGTCATGCTGCTGCTGTGGGGCCAGACGAAGGTTTGAGAGGACCTCTTGGGGGCCGGCCAAGGCGAATGGTAGAACCGTAGCGGGTATCGTCCTGACGCCGAGGAGCAGCCGATGTCGCTCGCCCCCGAGTTCCACGCCCCCGGCCCCGATGTGTTCGAGTTCCCGCCCTTATGGGCGGGCGCGCCCTTCTGGCTCACGAAACCGGTCCTGCTCGCCGTGCTGAGCGCCCTGGTGGTGTGCGCGCTGGCCTGGGGCGCCTTCGCCCGGCCGCAGCTCGTCCCGAGGGGCCTGCAGAACGCCGGCGAGTACGCCTACTCCTTCGTCCGCGAGCAGATCGCCCGCCCGTTCCTCGGCAAGGACTCCGACCGCTGGATGCCGCTGTTGCTGAGCATGTTCGCGCTCATCCTGGTCTGGAACGTCATGGGTGTCGTGCCGGGCGTGCACTTCTCGGTGACCTCGCACATCGCCTTCCCGGCGGTGCTGGCGATCATCGCCTACGTGATCAAGCTCTACATGGGCTTCAAGCACCAGGGCTTCGTCGGCTTCTTCAAGAACTCGTTGTTCCCGCCCGGCCTGCCGCGCTTCCTGGCGATCGTCCTCTATGCCCCGCTCGAGCTCGTCTACATCTTCGTCACCTCGTTCTTCACCCACGCCGTGCGACTGTTCGCGAACATGTTCGCCGGCCACATGGTGCTGGCGTTCTTCTCGGCGGTCGGCTTCTGGTTCCTGTTCGAGCAGCCGACCTTGCTGGGCGCGCCCATCGGCGTCGCCGCGGTGCTGATGACGATCGTGATGACCGCGCTGGAGATCTTCATCCAGTTCCTGCAGGCGTACCTGTTCGCCATGCTCACCGCGATGTACATCGGCAACGCGATGGACCCCGCGCACTAACCCTGCAGGATGACCCTGGCCACCAGCTCGGGGTCGTCGCTCATGGGCAGGTGACCGCAGCCCTTGAGCAGCTTGACCCGCTGGCCCGACCAGCGCGCCGCGCGTACGGCCTGGCGGCGCAGCAGCAGCCGGTCGTGCTCGCCCCACGCGATCGTGACGGGCGTCTTGGGCGGCGCGGGCGGCATCAGCCCGCCGAACGACTCCAGCGTCTCGTCGAAACCGGTCGAGCCGGCCAGCGCCTCGGTGGCGGCGATCAGGGCGGCGGGGTCGAGCCTGGAGGGGCGGGCGACCAGGACGCCGGCGGAGACCGTACGCAGACGGGGGTTCTCGGCCGTCTTCGCGAGCTGCTCGGGCGGCAACGACCTGGCCGTGGCCCGCAGCCCTCGCAGCACCGCCTGGCAGTAGAGCAGCTCAGGGCGGGACCAGAACCCGGCGGGAGACAGCGCGGTGGCCGTCCGGACGACGCCACGCGAGGCCAGCTCAAGGGCGATGTAGCCGCCCAGCGAGTTGCCCGCGACGTGTGGCTCGCGCACGCCGAGCAGCGCGCAGCACGACTCCACCGCGTCCGCCAGCGACTCGGCGGTGTAGGGGATGCCGTCGGGCAGACCGGGCGAGGCCCCGAACCCGGGCAAATCGAGCGCGATCACCGTACGGGCGGCGGCCAGCCGGTCGAGCACCGGCAGCCAGCCCTGCCAATGGTGACCGATGCCGTGGATGAGGATCAGCGGCTCGCCGGAACCCCGTCGTTCGAAGGCCAGGTCCATCAGACTCTCCCGAGGGGACCGTCGCCTTGAGGCGACGGGGGAATCGGGAGGGCCGTCAAGGCCGGAGCGTGCGGTGACCTGTCAGGTCCGCGCATCAGAGATCTCCGTTCATCGCGCGTTAGATGGATAACACGGCGGCGTGGTGCCGGCCGGGACGGTGCGGCGCTCCATCGAGACGCAGGACGAGCGGCCGTCCAAGGGTGGTGGCCGTACGTAGGTCGTACAGGTTCCCGCTGCGCCCCACGCTCACGCAGGTGGGGGTGCTGGCGGCGTGTCTGGAGGACCATCGCACGCTGTACAACGCCGCGCTGGAGCACCGGCGTACGGCCTATGCCAAGGCCGGAGTGAGCGTCCGTTACGGTGACCAGTCGGCCGAGTTGAAGCACATCCGCGCCGACGACACCGGCGGGCAGGGCCGGTGGTCGTTCTCCTCCCATGTCGGGCACGTCCGCGTCCACCAGCACCGCCCGGTGGTCGGCCGGGTCAAGACGATCAGCGTGAAGCGGGAAGGCTCGCGTTGGTATGTGGGCCTGTCGTGCGACGACGTGCCCACCGCGCCGCTGCCCGCCACGGGAACGACGGCCGGCATCGACCTGGGCGTCGCCTCGCTGGTCACCACCAGCGACGGCGTGCACGTGGCCAACGCCGGTCGAGAGCTGATCGCGGTGCACCCCGCCGGCACCTCCCGCACGTGCGCCCGATGCGGGCACCGCGCGAAGGACAACCGCCTCACCCAGGCCGCGTTCGCCTGCACGGCGTGCGGGCATGCCGCGCACGCCGACGTGAACGCGGCCGGCACCATTCTCAGGGCAGGGCCTGCCCTTCGCCAGGCTGGGGAAGCGGCTTAGCGAGAAGCCGCTCCCTTCAGGAAGCGGAGGAGTCACTGCGCCAGTAGAACACTCACCTGCCGCGCGTGGGAATCTCGAACCAGACGGCTTTGCCTTCCCTGGTGGGACGCGATCCCCAACGCCTGGCGAGCTGGTCGACCAGGTAAAGGCCGCGCCCGCCCTCGTCGTTCTCCCCCGCGCTGCGGATGCGGGGCAGCCGCAGGTCCTGGTCGAACACCTCGACCCAGACCGACTCCTCGCCCCTGCGCAGCCGCAGCGTGAACTCCTTGTCGCCGACGGCCTCCTCTTCGAGGCCCGGCATGTCCCAGGACTCCTCGAACGGCAGCGGCGGCCCCTCGACGACCAGCTCCCTGCGCGGCACCCCCGCGGCGGCGGCGTGCAGCACCACGTTGGTGACGACCTCGGAGACCAGCAGGCAGGCCAGCTCGGCTCGCTCCTCGGGGACGTTCCAGTCGGCGAACGCCTCGGCGGCCATCCGCCGCGCCTCGCCCACCATGATCGGCTGGGCCGGGAAGGTGCGGGCCTCGACGTCGAGGTCGACGTCGCTGGAGCGGACCACGAGGATCGCCATGTCGTCGTCGATCTCGCCGGGCACCGCGACCGTGGCGGCGTCGGCGATGCGCTCGACCTCGGCGCCGGACACCTTGGTCAGCTCCGCGCACAGCGTGCCGAGCGTCTCCTCCTCGCTCGGCATGCTGCCGTCGCGGCCGGGACGGCGATCGACCAGGCCGTCGGTGTAGAGCAGCAGCGCGGCGCCGGGCGGGAGGGAGACCGTCTCCTCCTTGTAGACGAGGTCGGCGTGCAGGCCCTTGGCGCGTACGCCGAGGGGCTGGCCGACCTCCTCGATCTCCAGCTCCCGGCACTCGCCGTCGACCAGCAGCAGCGGCGGCGCGTGCCCGGCGTTGGCGAACGACAGCTGGCGGGACCAGGCGTCGTAGACCAGGTATTGGCAGGTGACGATCGGCGGGATGCTGACCTCGCCGCCCTTGTCGTCCTGCTCGGGGGTGGCGATGATGCGGGTCCACTCGTCGAGCCTGGCGAGGATGTCGGCCGGCGACTTGTCGTCTTGCGCGAAGGCCCGCAGCGCGGCCCTGAGCTGGCCCATGATGGCCGCCGCCTTGGCGCCCCTGCCCTCGACGTCGCCGATCACGATGCCGACGCGGCCCGCGGACAGCGGGATGACGTCGTACCAGTCGCCGCCGACCTGGGTCTGGATGCCCTGGCCGTGGGAGGCGAGGGGGGCGGCCGGGTAGTAGCGCACGGCGATCTGCAGGCCGTCGAGCTGCGGCAGCGCGCGCGGCAGCAGGTATTTCTGGAACGACTCCGCCGTGTGGCGCTCCTCTTCGAACAGCAGCGCGTTGTCGATGGCGAGCGCGACCCTGGTGGCGATGGCGCCCACGAAGTCACGGTCGAAGGCGTCGTAGTGGGGGCTGCGGCGGTCGGTGAGGTTGGACAGGCCGAGGTACATCAGGCCCAGCGTCTCGCCCCGCACCAGCAGCGGCGCCACGATGGCGGAGGTCATGCCGATCTCGCCGCACAGCCGGGCGCTGCCCTCGTGGGAGGCCGGGTAGCGGCTGCCGGCGAAGTCTTCGACCAGGATCGTCTCCTGGCGGCGGAGCGCGGTGTCGGCGTAGTGGCCGGAGGGGTAGCGGATCTCCGCGCCCACCGGCTTCCATGTTCCCGACGGGGGCGCCCACCCCTGTACGTGCTGAGAGACCCGGCGGACGAGCCGGTCACCCTCCATCAGCTCGATGAAGCAGTGGTCGGCGAACTGCGGCACGAGCATCTCGGCGACCCGCTTGAGCGTCTCCTCGACGTAGAGGGAGCCCGCGAGCCGCTCGCCGATGCGCTCGAGCAGCCCGAAGCGGTCCTTCTCCCGCTCGTTGCTGCGCAGCGCCTCTCTGGCGGTCATGACGATGCCGGTCACCGACCCCGAGGGGTGGCGCAGCGGCACCGCCTGGGCCCGGACGTAGACGATCGTGCCGTCGCCGCGCCGGACGTCGAACGTGCCCTCCCACACGCCGCCCTTGAGCACGTGCTTGGCCAGCTCGATGGCGAGCGGGTGGTCCTTCTCCATGATCCCGAGGGACAGGCCGGACGAATCACGCGACGACTTGGCCGGCCCGCCGAACAGCTTCTCGGCGAACGGGTTCCAGTAGAGGAGATTGCTGAAACGGTCGGTGACGACCACCGCCATCTCGGCCTGGTCGAGCACCGACCCGGCAGCCAGGTGATCGGCCGCTTCTTGTGACAGATCCCCCCAACGCTTCATCCGGAGACCACTCCTCGGGGTGGCGTGTCTGCAAGACGGACCACGGGCGCTCCTGCAACAGTCTTGGCCAGGGGAGAGTGGAGGGCCTCCCTAGAGGGATTCAACCAAGTAGCCGCGCGCGCGTCAGCGCTTGGAGACAAATACGTGCGCGGCGATATCGCGGGGGAGTTCCGCAGGAGTCTCGTTAGCGTCACCGTCACCTGTCACCCGTACACCGTCGTCGCTCGCCGCGAGCGTCACCTCGCGTCCGGGTTGTATCCCAACTTGCTTGAGTTTAAGCATCACAGCGGGATCGCTTTGCACTTGTTCGCTAATTCGGCGCACGACGACCGGAGTGTCGCGTGTGCCGGCCAGCTCGCACATCGTCGTGAGCAGGTCGGCGCCGCTCTCGACGGGCTCGCGCGCGCCGAGCTCGGCGAGGCCCGGGATCGGGTTGCCGTGCGGGCAGACGGTCGGGTTGTCGAGCAGCGTCACCAGCCGCGACTCGACGGACTCCGACATGACGTGCTCCCACCGGCACGCCTCGATGTGCACCTCTTCCCAGGGCAGGCCGATGACCTGGGTGAGCAGGCACTCGGCGAGCCGGTGCTTGCGCATGACGCGGGTGGCGAGCGTGCGGCCCAGGTCGGTCATCGACAGGTGACGGTCACCTTCGACGCGGACCAGGCCGTCGCGCTCCATGCGGGCGACGGTCTGGCTGACGGTGGGGCCGCTCTGCTGGAGACGCTCCGCGATGCGGGCCCGAAGGGGGACGATGCCCTCTTCTTCGAGCTCGTAAATCGTGCGGAGATACATCTCCGTGGTATCGATCAGGCCGTGTGCGGTCAAGGCTCCTCCCAACTGCATGGTACGCCGGTCGTGGCAGGGACTGAGCCCGTCAACCTCGGGCACAGGAATCACAGGAACCCTATGGGGAGAACGACCGACGATGGTTAAGGACGGCAACAACGGGGCGGCCTCGTTCGTTCCCGACCGGCTCGACCTCGCCTCCCTGCGTACGGCGGCGGCCGGTTGTAGGGGCTGCGACCTCTATCGCGACGCCACGCGGACGGTGTTCGGCGAGGGGCCTGAACGGGCGAGATTCATGCTGGTCGGCGAGCAGCCGGGCGATCAGGAGGACCGGCGCGGACACCCCTTCGTGGGGCCCGCCGGCCGGGTCCTGGACCGAGGGCTTGAGGAGGCCGGGATCGCGCGGGACGAGGTCTATCTGACGAACGCGGTCAAGCACTTCTCCTTCACGCCCAGAGGCAAGCGGCGCATCCACCAGAAGCCGACGGCGGCCGAGATCGACGCCTGCCATCCGTGGCTGGACGCCGAGCTGGCCGTGGTGCGGCCCGAGGTGGTGGTCGTGCTGGGGGCGACGGCGGCCAGGGCGCTGCTCGGGCCCTCGTTCCGGGTGACCAGGCACCGGGGCGAGGCGGTGCCGCTCGGGGAGGCGGTGGCGGTCGCCACGGTGCATCCGTCGGCGGTGCTGCGGGCGCCGGATCGCGACGCGGCGTACGCGGACTTCCTGGCGGACCTGAAGGCCGCCGCGCACGCCGCCTGACCCCCGGCCCTCGATCGGCCCCGGGAGCCCTCTGACGGCGCTCTCACGCCCGCCCAGGCGGCGCGGTGATCTCAGCGGGCGCGGTAATTGCGGAAGCCGGCCACCGACAGGCCGACGATCAGGACGGTGACCGTGCACGCGAGCCCGCCGCCCACCCAGGCCCCGGTCAGCCCGAACGCGGTCGCGGTGGCGCCGGCCCGCAGCTCGCCCAGGCGCGGGCCGCCGGACACGACGACCATGAAGACGCCCTGCAGCCGCCCTCGCATCTCGTCGGGCGCGTACAACTGCAGGATGGACTGCCGCCAGACCGAGGAGATGACGTCGGCGACGCCGCCGACGGCCATGAGCAGCACCACCAGCCACAGGTCGTGCACGAGCCCGGCGCCCGCCACCGCGAGCCCCCAGACGGCGATGATGATCGACAGCGCCACTCCCTGCCGCTTGACCCGCCCGACCCAGCCGGAGAACAGCGCGCCCGCCACGGAGCCGATGCCCATGGCCGAGGTCATCCAGCCGAGCGCCAGCTCGGAGCCGCCGAAGCGCTCGGCGGTCAGCTCCGGGAACAGCGCCCTGGGCATGGCGAGGACCATCGCGATGATGTCCACCACGAACGACATCAGCAGCACCGGGCTCCTGGCGATGAAGCTGAGCCCGTCGATCACGGATCGGAGCCCGGGCCTGGTCACCACGCCCAGCGGGGGCAGCGCGGGCAGCCTGAGCGCCGCGTAGAGGCTGGCGGTGAAGAGCACGGCGTCCAGCGCGTACGCCGTCGCGAACCCGCCTGTGGTCATCGCGACGGCCCCGATCATCGGCCCGATGACCGCGCTCAGGCTGTAGATCAGCGAGTTGAGCGCGTTCGCGGACGGCACCAGCTCGGCGTCCAGGATGCGCGGGATGATCGCGCCCCTGGTGGGCCCGGTGATGGCGAAGCCGGTGGAGTTGACCGCGACGGCGAGCAGGATGAGCCACACGTTGTCCATGCCGAGCAGGGCCTGGACGAAGATGAACAGCGTGGCCGCCCAGGCCACCAGCGAGCCGGCGATGAGCAGCCTGCGCCGGTCGACCGCGTCGGCGATGGCCCCGCCCCACAGGCCGAAGACGATCAGCGGGATCAGGTTGGCCATGCCGATCAGGCCCACGTGGAACGAGGACCGCGTCAGCTCGAAGACCTGCTGGCCCACCGCGATGACGGTGACGTGGACGCCGATGTTGGAGACCGCCTGGCCGAGCCAGATCCGCCGGTAGGCCGGTACGCCCAGCGGGCGGGTGTCGACGAAATGACGTTTGACCAGGTCCCCGAATGCCACGCGGAAGACATTAAGGGGCAAGTCGTTCTATTACCCACCCGGGTCTGGTCCGCCGGTACCGGAGCCTGTCGTGCATCCGGTCGAGCTGTCCCTGCCAGAACTCCACCTCGATCGGGTGGACACGGAAACCGCCCCAGAAGTCGGGCACCGGCGGATCCTCCGGCCAGCGCGCCGCCAGCTCCTCGTAGCGGGCGTCCAGCTCCTCCCTCGACCGCACCACGGCCGACTGCCGCGAGGCCCACGCGCCGATGCGCGAGCCGTACGGGCGGGAGGAGAAGTATTCGGCCGACTCCTCGTGCGACAGCCGCGTCACGGTGCCCTCGACGCGGACCTGGCGGCGTACGGGGTGCCAGGGGAAGAGCAGGGACGCGCGCGGGTTCTCCGCCAGGTCGCGGCCCTTGCGGGACTCGTAGTTGGTGTAGAAGACGAATCCGCGTTCGTCGTAGCCCTTGAGCAGGACCGTCCTGGCGCTCGGCCGGCCGCCCGCGGAGGCGGTGGCGAGGACCATCGCGTTGGGCTCTGGCAGGCCCGCGTCGAGCGCGTCCTGGAACCAGGTGGCGAACTGATCGACCGGGTCGGGCGCGAGATCCGACTCGAGCAGCGGCTCGCCCTCGTACGTACGGCGAAGTCCCGCCAGCATGGGCGGGCGCGGGGTGGCATCCACGAGACGGTATTCTTGCGCGCTCACGCGGCGGATCACATGGTGGGGCCGCATGCCAGCGGGTCGCCCCCAGTGTCCGGCCCCAAAGTCCGGTCCAGCCTTCGACCAGCGGGTTTGCCCGAACGGCGGGTCCCGAGACCGACCATGACCTGGGAGGGGGTTAAATTGACCCGCCGGTATCTCGACATCAACATAGCGGACCCGCACGAGGGGAGAACGACTGTGAGACCCCTGTGGCGGCCGCGACAAGGCACAGCATCGCGTTGCCGAAACATGGCAAGAAAGGGAGGCGGCCGAGAATGTCCGACTTCAAACCCGGGCTCGAAGGCGTCGTAGCTTTCGAGACCGAGATCGCGGAACCGGACAAAGAAGGGGGCGCCCTTCGATACCGGGGCGTCGACATCGAAGAGCTGGTCGGCCGTGTCCCGTTCGGGCACGTTTGGGGCCTGCTGGTCGACAACGCGTTCCAGCCGGGCCTGCCCCCGGCGGAGCCCTACCCCATCCCTGTCCACTCCGGAGACATCCGCGTCGACGTGCAGAGCGCGCTGGCCATGCTGGCTCCGGCCTACGGCTTCAAGCCGCTGCTCGACATCAGCGACGAGGAGGCCCGCGACCAGCTCGCGCGCGCCTCGGTGATGGCCCTGTCCTTCGTCGCGCAGTCCGCGCGCGGACTCGGCCTGCCGATGGTGCCGCAGAGCCGGGTCGACGAGGCCAAGACCATCGTCGAACGCTTCATGATCCGCTGGCGCGGTGAGCCCGACCCCAAGCACGTCAAGGCCATCGACGCCTACTGGACCTCCGCCGCCGAGCACGGCATGAACGCCTCGACGTTCACCGCCCGCGTCATCGCCTCCACCGGGGCCGACGTGGCGGCCGCGCTGTCCGGCGCGGTGGGCGCCATGTCGGGCCCGCTGCACGGCGGCGCACCGGCTCGCGTCCTGCACATGATCGAGGGCGTCGAGCAGCTCGGCGACGCCAAGAAGTACGTCCAGAGCGAGCTCGACAAGGGCAACCGTCTCATGGGCTTCGGCCACCGCGTCTACCGCGCGGAGGACCCGCGTGCCCGCGTCCTGCGGCGCACCGCCAAGGAGCTCGACGCGCCTCGCTACGAGGTCGCCGCCGCCCTTGAGCAGGCCGCGCTGGAGGAGCTGCACGCCCGCAAGCCCGACCGGGTGCTGGCCACCAACGTGGAGTACTGGGCCGCCGTGGTCCTCGACTTCGCCGAGGTGCCGTCCCACATGTTCACCTCGATGTTCACCTGCGCCCGCACGGCCGGCTGGGCCGCGCACATCCTGGAGCAGAAGCGCACGGGCAGGCTGGTCCGCCCCAGCGCCAACTACACCGGCCCGGCCTCTCGCCCCCTGAACGAGGTCCCGGGCGCCGACGAGATCGCCGGCAAGTACTGACACGTACGAACCCCCGCCACGGCTACCGCGCGGCCCTCACGGCCCTGCGGTAGCCGTTCTGGTTCTCCGGGACGCGCGACGCGCCGGTGGTCTCAGAATCCGGACCCGGTACGAGCCAGTCCACGCAGGTCGGTAGGCTCCGTTACGTGGCTGACATCGTGATTCCCGCTGACATCAAGCCCGCCGACGGCCGCTTCGGCTGCGGGCCCTCGAAGGTTCGCACGGAGCAACTGGCCGCGCTCGCCGCCTCCGGCGCGAGCCTCATGGGCACCTCCCACCGCCAGAAGCCGGTCAAGAACCTGGTCGGCCGCGTGCGCTCGGGCCTCGCCGACCTGTTCTCCCTGCCGGAGGGCTACCAGGTCGTGCTGGGCAACGGCGGCACCACCGCGTTCTGGGACATCGCGGCCTTCGGGCTCGTCCGCGACAGGTCCCAGCACCTGTCGTTCGGCGAGTTCTCCTCGAAGTTCGCCGCGGTCACCAAGAAGGCGCCCTGGCTGGGCGAGCCGAGCGTGATCAAGGCGGAGGTCGGCACCCACCCCGAGGCGGTCGCCGAGGACGGCGTCGACGCCTACGCGCTCACCCACAACGAGACATCGACCGGCGTCGCCATGCCGATCAAGCGGGTCGGCGGCGACGACGCGCTGGTGCTGGTCGACGCCACCTCCGGCGCCGGCGGGCTGCCCGTCGACCTCAACGAGACCGACGTCTACTACTTCGCGCCCCAGAAGAGCTTCGCCTCCGACGGCGGCCTGTGGATCGCGATCATGTCGCCGCGCGCCCTGGCCAGGGTCGAGGAGATCGCCGCGAGCGGCCGCTACGTGCCCGAGTTCTTCAGCCTGCCGGTCGCGATCGACAACTCCGCGAAGGACCAGACCTACAACACCCCGGCGGTCGCCACGCTGTTCCTGCTGGCCGACCAGCTCGACTGGATGAACGCCAACGGCGGCCTTGCCTGGACCACCGCCCGCACCGCCGACTCCGCCTCGCGCCTCTACACCTGGGCCGAGAAGGCGTCCTTCGCCACGCCGTTCGCCGCGCCGGAGTTCCGCTCGCAGGTGGTCGGCACCATCGACTTCAGCAACGACGTCGACGCCGCGGCGGTGGCCAAGGTGCTGCGCGCCAACGGCATCGTCGACACCGAGCCCTACCGCAAGCTGGGCCGCAACCAGCTGCGCATCGCGATGTTCCCGGCCATCGACCCGGCCGACATCGAGGCGCTCACGACATGCGTCGACTACGTGGTCGAGCGCCTCTAGCGGCGCTCCGCACCGACCCATCGGCCAGCACCGGCGATCCGGTGCTGGCCTTCTCATGCCCGACTCACGACGAGGAACGTTCTTGACCGCCACCCCCACCTTCGGCCCGGGACCCGCACGGCCGAAGAGCCTCGGCTACATCATGTTCGCCAGCCGCTGGCTTCAGGTCCCGCTCTATGTCGGCCTCATCGTGGCCCAGGCCGTCTACGTCTGGCAGTTCGCGCTGGAGCTGTGGCACCTCATCGACGGCGTCTTCCTGCACGGCGCACCGCCCGCCGACGGCACCTCCCCTGAGGCCGTCGTCATGCTCACCGTGCTGGCGCTGATCGACGTGGTGATGATCTCGAACCTGCTCATCATGGTGATCATCGGCGGCTACGAGACGTTCGTCTCGCGCATCAACCTCAACGGCCACCCCGACGAGCCGGAGTGGCTCTCCCACGTCAACGCGAACGTGCTGAAGGTCAAGCTGGCCACCGCCATCATCGGCATCTCGTCGGTGCACCTGCTGCAGACGTTCATCAGGGCCGGCGAGATCCCCAACGACAAGATCATGTGGCAGACGATCATCCACCTGGCGTTCGTGGTCTCGGCCGTCGGCCTCGCCTACATCGACCGTCTGCTGTCGTCCTCACCCGCCGAGCACACGGCCTCGCACCTCTAGCTCAGGTACGGGTACGTCGTGGCGGGCGGCAGCTCGCGCTTTCGCCGCAGCACCCAGCCGGCCACCACGCCGCCGATGAGCCCGAACAGGTGCCCCTGCCAGGAGATGCCCGGCTGGTTGGGCAGCACGCCCGCGAGGATCCCCCAGTAGGCCACACCGACGCCGATGGCGATCACGATGTCGAGCAGCCTGCGGTCGAACAGGCCGCGGGCCAGGATGAAGCCGAAGTAGCCGAACACCAGGCCGCTGGCCCCGACGGTGTAGACGTCGGGACTGGTGAGCCACGTGCCGATGCCGCCGATGAAGATGATCAGCACGGTGGCCCAGAGGAACTTGCGGATGTCGCGCAGACCCGCGAAGAAGCCCAGCACGAGCAGCGGCAGCGAGTTGGCGATCAGGTGGCCGAACCCGACGTGCAGGAACGGCGCGAAGATGATGCCGGTCAGCCCTTCCGGCTCCCAGCCGATGATGCCGTACTCGTAGTCGAGGCTGCCGTCCAGAAGGAAGAAGTCGACGCCCTCGACGAACCACATGACCGCCAGCATGGCCACCATGACGATGAGCGCGCTCAGGGCACCGGACAGCAGGGCCCCGGCGCCGCGCTTGGCGGACTCGAAAGCGGAACCCGAATAGTCGCTCATGCGCTCTCCCGGTGAGTCGTCTCCTCTCTCTTTACCGTAACCAGGCCGAGCTATGTCTGCGCTAAGGCGAGCCCCTCCCGTTTCATGGGGAAGCGAGAGGGGCTGTGGTCATTCGCCCTTCCACTGGGGCGCGCGCTTCTCGGCGAAGGCCGCCGCGCCCTCCATCGCGTCCTTCGACCCGAAGACCGGGTTGACGATCGCGGCTTGCTTCTTGAACATCTCGTCCAGCGACCAGTCCTGCGACTCGATGACGACCTTCTTGGTCGCCATGAGCGCGAGCGGGGCGTTCGCGGCGATCTTCCTGGCCAGCTCAAGCGCGCCTTCGAGCGCGGCGCCCGGCTCGGTGATGCGGTTGACCAGGCCCAGCTCGTACAGGCGGGCCGCCGGGTAGTGGTCACCGGTCAGCGCGATCTCCATGGCCACGTGGTACGGGATGCGCCGCGGCAGCCGCATGATGCCGCCCGCGCCCGCCACGAGCCCCCGCTTGGGCTCGGGCAGCCCGAACTTGGCCTCCGACGAGGCCACGATGACGTCACAGGACAGCGCCAGCTCGAACCCGCCCGCCAGCGCGTAGCCCTCGACGGCGGCCACCAGCGGCTTCTTCGGCGGTGCCTCCGTGATGCCGCCGAACCCGCGGCCCTCGACGACGGGCATGTCGCCGGTCAGGAAGCCCTTGAGGTCCATGCCGGCGGAGAACGTGCCGCTGGCCCCTGTCAGGACGTACGCGGAGATGTCGGGACGTGCGTCCAGCGCGTCCAGCGCCTCGGCCATGCCTCGCGCGACCGCCCCGTTGATCGCGTTCCGCGACTTGGGGCGGTTGATGGTGAGAATGGCAACATTGCCGGACTCTTCGACGAGCACTTCGTCAGACACGAGACCTCACTTGGGCTGGAAGCGGATGCCGCCGTCGAAGCGGACGACCTCGGCGTTCATGTAGTCGTTCTCGATGAGCGACCTGACCAGGTGCGCGAACTCGTCGGCGCGGCCCATGCGCTTGGGGAAGACGACCGGCGCGACCAGCTTGGCCTTGAACTCGTCGGCGTTGGGCGAGAAGCCGTAGATCGGGGTGTCGATGATGCCGGGGCAGATCGTGTTCACCCGTACGCCGATGGCGGCGAGGTCGCGTGCGGCCGGCACGGTCATGCCCACGATGCCGCCCTTGGAGGCCGAGTACGCGAGCTGCCCGGTCTGGCCTTCGAGCGCCGCCACGGACGCGGTGTTGATCACCACGCCGCGCTGCCCGTCGGCGTCGGCCGGCTCGGTCTTGGCGATCGCCGCGGCGCCGATGCGCATGAGGTTGAACGTGCCGATCAGGTTGACCTCGATGACCTTGCGGTAGGAGGCCGGGTTGTGCGGGTTGCCGTCGCGGTTGACCGTGCGCTCGGCCCAGCCGATGCCGGCGCTGTTGACGACCACGCGCAGCGGCTTGCCGGTGGCCACGGCGGCGTCGACGGCCGCCTGCACCTGCTCGTCGTCGGAGACGTCCGTTCTGGCGAAGACCCCGCCGATCTCGTCGGCGACGGCCTTGCCGCGCTCCTCGTTGAGGTCGGCGACGACCACGGTGGCGCCGGCGCGGGCCAGCTCGCGGGCGGTGGCCTCACCGAGGCCGCTGGCGCCGCCGGAAATGATTGCTGCAGATCCGTTCACGTCCATAACGTGGACCTTAACCGCAGACCGAATGAAGTTCTACTCGGGGGCGGCTAAATCTCGCCCACGGCCGTGTCGACGTCGGAATAGACCTTGATGCGGCGGTCGAGGCCGGTGGTGCGCAGGATGCGGGCCACCGGCGCCTGGGGCGCGGCCAGGGACACTCCGCCGCCCTCGCCCGTGGCCAGCCGCCAGGCCTCGATGAGCACGGACAGGCCGCTGGAGTCCATGAACGACAGCTGCTGCAGATCGAGCACGAGCCGCGCGCCGTCCTGTTTGATGGCGTCGCGCACCTCGTCACGCAGGAACGGTGCGGTGAACAGGTCAAGCTCTCCCTCGACGGCCACCACCACGGCGTCACCCAGGGCGTGTCGCGCAAGCCGCAGCTTCATTGGGCCCCTCCTCGATGAGCCACTGTACTTCGACATCCCCGGATAGCGGGCATGCACAAACCACGAAAAGTCGGGTACGGGGGGACAAGGCGGGCAGAAACGCGTACCAAACGCCCCGTCAAGAACCATGCCCAGGGTTTTTACCCATCTAGGGACGGTTGCTCCAACCGGTGCTCCAACCTGAAGCTCAGAAGGCGGGGATCGCGAACCCGTACGGAAGCTCCAGACGGTGCCCGGCCAGCAGGTCCGTGTCGGCCAGCAGCTTGCGCGTGGGCCCGTCGGCGGCGATCACGCCGCCCGAGAGGATGAGCGAGCGCTCGCACAGCTCCAGCGCGTACGGCAGGTCGTGGGTGACCATGAGCACCGTCACGTCGAGGGAGCGCAGGATCTCCGCCAGCTCCCTGCGCGCGGCCGGGTCGAGGTTGGAGGAGGGCTCGTCGAGCACCAGGATCTCCGGCGCCATCGCCAGCACCGTGGCCACCGCCACCCTGCGGCGCTGGCCGAACGACAGGTGGTGCGGCGGCCGGTCGGCGAACTCCAGCATGCCGACCCGCTCCAGCGCGTCCTTGACCACCCGGTCCAGCTCCTCGCCGCGCAGGCCCGCGTTGGCCGGGCCGAAGGCCACGTCGTCGCGTACGGTCGGCATGAAGAGCTGGTCGTCGGGGTCCTGGAAGACCAGGCCGACGCGCTGCCTGACCTCCTTGAGCGTGTCCTTGCGCACCGGGGTGCCCGCCACGGTGACCGTGCCGTGCCCGGCGGTGAGTATGCCGTTGAGGTGCATGACGAGCGTGGTCTTGCCGGCGCCGTTGGGGCCGAGCAGGGCCACCCGCTCGCCGCGGGCGATCGTCAGGTCCACGCCGAACAGCGCCTGCGTGCCGTCGGGGTAGGCGTAGGCGAGCTGCCGGACTTCGAGAGAGTTCACCAGGTGAGTCCCAACACTGCGAGGGCGGTGGCGGGCAGGGCCAGCGCGATGCCCCATTGGCGTACGGATGCCGTCATGTCTTGAATTATCGGCATACTGCCCGCATAGCCCCTGCTCAGCATGGCCAGATGCACCCGCTCGCCCCGCTCGTACGAGCGGATGAACAGCGCGCCGGCCGTCCGCGCGAGCACCGGGATCTGCCGGAAGTTCCGCGCCTCGAACCCCCGCGACTCCCTGGCCACCCGCATCCGCCGCATCTCGTCCATGATCACGTCGAGGTATCTGAGCATGAACATGGCGATCTGCACCAGCAGGCCGGGCAGCCGCAGCCGCTGCGCCCCCAGGAGGATCGTCCGCGGCTCCGTCGTGGCCGCCAGCAGGATCGACGCGACCACTCCGAGCGTGGCCTTGGCCAGGATGTTCCAGGCCGCCCACAGGCCGGGCACGCTCAGCGAGAGCCCCACCACCGTGGTGCGCTCCCCCAGCCCGATCACCGGGATGAGGAAGGCGAACAGCACGAAAGGCACCTCGATCGCCATCCGCCGCAACACGTACGGCGCCGGCACCCCGGCCACCGCCGCCACACCGGCGAGCAGCACGGCGTACGCGGCGAAGGCCCAGAAATGCTCACGCGGGGTGGCCACCACCACGAGGGCGAAGGCGAAGACCGCCAGCAGCTTGCACTGCGGCGGCAGCCGGTGCACGACCGAGCCGCCCGGCAGGTAGAGCTGGTGGTGGTGCCCCGCGCTCACGTCTCACACCTTGATCTGGTCGGAGGACTTGCCGCGGCCGCGCGCCGCGTAGCCGACGGCGCCGGCGATCAGCAGCACCAGGCCCACGCCGATGATCCCGGCCACGCCGACGGGAATCCCGCCGACGTCACCGTAGTCGGCCAGCGCCCACGTCCCGAACAGGTGGTCGGCGGCCTGGTCGCCGAAGCCCTTGTTCTCGGCCACCGCCTCAAGCCCGTCCGGGTCACCCGAGGCGAAGAACGAGACCACCCCGGCCAGCACCAGCGTCACGCCGACGCCGCCGAGCAGGAACGGCTTGAACGCGCCGCGCCCTGCGGCCACCGGCTGCGGCTCGCCCGCCGTGGTCTCACCCGCCGGGGTCTCGCCCGCCGTGGTCTCGCCCTCCGCGCCGCGCAGGACCAGCGGCTTGGACAGGCCGCGGGCGCCGTACACGAGGTCGGGCCGGACGGCCAGCACGGCGCCGACGGTCAGGGCCGTGATCACCGCCTCGCCGACGCCGATCAGCACGTGCACGCCGCCCATCGCGGCGGCGACCGCGCCGACCTCGATCGGCGCGGTCCCGCCGATCGCGAACAGCAGCGTGAAGACGAGCGCCGCGGCCGGCACCGAGATCAGCGCGCCCAGGAACGCCGCCACCACCACCTTGCCCCTGGTCAGCCCCGCGACCAGCCGGAAGACGCCCCAGCCGACGAGCACGGTGACCAGGCCCATGATGGTGACGTTGACGCCGAGCGCCGTCAGCCCGCCGTCGGCGAAGAACACCCCCTGCACCAGCAGCACCACGGCCATGCACAACACCCCTGTGTACGGCCCCACGAGTATCGCCGCCAGCGCGCCGCCCATCAGGTGACCACTGGTGCCCGCGGCGACCGGGAAGTTGAGCATCTGCACGGCGAAGATGAACGCCGCGACCAGCCCGGCCATGGGCGCGGTCCGGTCGTCGAGCTCGCGCCGCGCGCCACGCAGGCACACCGCGACCCCGGCGGCGGCCACGGCGCCGGCGGACACGGACGTCACCGCGTTGAAGAAGCCATCGGGTACGTGCACGGCTGCCTCCACTGAGCAGGTCGGACAAACGTTCCTACTTTAGGACATCGTCTTGCACCTGCACATAGATGGCAATTAGCGCAGGAGTCTCTTCACGAGAGTTTCCGCAGTCAGACGCTTGACGACCGCGCTCAGCCGCCCCTTCCCCGACGTCGCGTACGGCCGCACGCTCCGCATCAGCGCCGCGCCCCACCACCGGCGCGGAGCCGCCACGGCGGTGGCGCCCGTCTCGATCCTGAACCGCGCGGGCGGCCCGCCCAGATCGAGCTCCAGGTACGCGTCCCAGGTCCCCGGCGCCAGCCGCCCCACCGCAGGACGGGCCGCGAACCCGCCACCGGGCAGCGGCACCACCCGCTCGGCCCGCTCGCACCCGCTGCGCCGCTCCCGCCACACGATCCGCCTGATGGCCGCCGCCTGCGGCGCGGTGCCCGCCACCGTGACCTCGCCGTCGATCAGCAGCCGGTGGCCGAGCGCCCAGCGCGTCCTGATGAGCGTGGCCGCGCCGGGCACCGCCACCACGTGGCCGCCCACGTCGATGCTCAGGTTGCCGTTGTCCCTGGTGAAGTAGGGCAGCACCACGACGCCGCCGACCAGCCGGGGCCGCGGCCTGGCGAGGTCGCTCTCGCGGTCGGCGCCGAGCCGCCCCAGCCGGATCACGCCCTCGATCTCGACCGCCACCCGCAGGTCCCAGACGCCCGAGCCGAGCGCGCCCACGTCGAGCCGTACGGTGAACTCGCCGCCCTTGCGCTCGACCGGCAGCACCAGCTCGGTGCCGGGGTCGTGGCGGGCGCGCAGCACCACGGTCAGGCCGTCGTCCCTGGTGATGCCGTCCAGCCTGGCCGCGCCGGTCACCACCAGGCGGTCGCCCTCCCAGCGCAGCCCGGTCAGCCTGCGGCGCACGGTGGCGCTCTCGATGCGGGCCAGGCGTACGAGGCGGTCGATGTCGCCGAGCGCGTCGGCGCGCTGCCGATCGATGGTGTTGAGCCGCTCGTGGACGCCGGGGGTGTACCACTCGTCGCACAGCGCGGCGACCTCGCGCGCGATCTCCTTGCGCCGTACGTCGTCGCTCTCCAGGAACACGGTCCCGAGCTGGGTGAACACGTCGAGCCTGAAGTGCCGGCGCAGCAGGTGGTCGCGCAGCGGGCCCGGCTCGACGTGCCTGGCCATGAGCCGGATCGGCTCTTTGATCATCGCCAGCCAGGCGAGCGGGTCCCTGCTGCCCGACTGCTGCATGATGCTGCTGCCGTCGGGCCGCGAGACCAGGTGGTAGCAGTCGTAGTCGGCCACGATGGAGATCGGCCCCGCGTGGCAGTAGGCGTGCACGCTGAAGAGGATGTCCTCGCCCACGAGCATGCCCTCGCCGAACCTGATGCGGTGGCGTTCGAGCAGCTCTCTCCTGAACAGCTTGAAGCAGCTCAGGCTGTTGTAGACCGGGCTGTCGCCGAGGCTCACCCGGTCGGCGTTCTGCTGGAACATCGACACCGGCGCCCGCCTGCCGTGGCCGACGATGCGGCCGAGCACGATGTCGGAGCCGTTGGCGTCGGCCACCGAGACCATGCGTTCCAGCGCCTCGGGGCCGAGGTAGTCGTCGGCGTCGCAGAAGAAGACGTAGCGGCCCGCGGCGTGCTCGATGCCGACGTTGCGCGGGCGGCCCGCGCCGCCGCTGCCCTCGATGTGGATCACCTTGACGACGCCGGGGTGGTAGGAGGCGTAGAGGTCGAGCAGTTCGCCGCTGCCGTCGGTGGAGCCGTCGTCCACCACCACGATCTCCTTCTTCACCCGCTGGACGAGCGCGGAGGTCAGGCAGCGGTCGAGGTAGGGCCGGCAGTTGTGCACGGGGATGACGATGCTGACGTCGAGGGCGTCGTCATCGCTGCCTGTCCCCGGCATCGCCACCACTCCAAGAGTTCACGTCGCGTCGTCATCCCGCTTCAGTATGTGACGAGTGCGGGCGTCCGCGCGGGCCGATCGCGTGTTCTCCATCCCCTGCTTTTGCTAAGAACGGAGAATCACGGCATTCGGCCAATAAGCCCGCGCACACTGGCCAAATAGTTCATTCATGCAGCACCGAATGAGTTTCAGGGGTGTGGTTTTCCCTCCCGGGAGAAGAATCCCTCCCCCGCCGGGTGCATTCCGCCACCACCGCAGGCCGCGGGTGATCCGCGACCGGCCGTCGCGCGTCTACAGTTAGGCAACCTTGACTCGGAGGTGGCGGGTAATGGGATCGGATCTGCGCGGCGACACCGCGAACGGCTCGGCCGTCCACACGGCGGAGTTCATCGTTTCCTCGGCACGGCTGACGGAACTGTACGAATGCGCCGTCCTGCTGCGGCGTACGCGGGTGCGCGCGGAGGAGATCGTGGACGAGGCACGCGCCCTGGTGGCCGAGGCGCGGCAGCACGGCGACACCGAGCGCGCCCTCCTCCTGGAGGACCAGCTCGAACAGGCGCACGCCCGATACCGCCAGGTGCTGAAGGCATACCTGGTGCTCTGCCGCAGAATCAACGAGGAACGCCAGGACATCCTGCGCGTTCAGGTCGATCGCGACCGCATGTCTGGATTGTCGGGCGTGGCCTGAGATTTACGCGCAGGCACCCGCTCGCCACCGCCACCCACTCATGTTTCAGGAGCGGGCGGGAGAAACCAGCGAGAAATCGATGAATCGGGGTGAACCGTTGTGGCGTTTGGGGCGTCTCATAGTCAAGGAGGCCCGAAATGCACGCCTTGGACGGTCTCGCGGCGCCCGACTTGCAGCGGCTCCAGCTTGAGCTGCTCCTGATCCTGGCGCTGCACGAAGAGGCGGAGCGGCTGGCCGCCGACTAGAACGGGCTCCAGCTCCCCGGGGCCGCCCCCCGGGGAGCTGGAGCAGGGGGCGTAACATTTCTGGTCATGCTGCGCTGTGCCGTACTCGACGACTACCAGGACGTCGCACTCGGGCTGGCCGACTGGTCACGGGTGTCGGCCAGGAGCTACCGCGACCACTTCACCGGCCTCGACGACCTCGTCACCGCCGTCCACGACTGCGAGATCATCGTCGCGATGCGCGAGCGCACGCCGTTCCCCGCTGACGTGTTCGCCCGGCTGCCCAACCTGCGCCTGCTCGTCACCACCGGCATGCGCAACGCCTCCATCGACCTCGCCGCCGCCCGCGACAACGGCGTCACCGTCTGCGGCACCGGCGCCGGCTCCACCCCCACTGTCGAGCTGACCTGGGCGCTGATCCTCGGCCTCGCCCGCCACCTGCTGCCCGAGGCCACCGCCCTGCGCACCGGCGGCCCCTGGCAGCAGACCGTCGGCGCCGACCTGCACGGCCGCACGCTCGGGCTGCTCGGGCTCGGCCGCATCGGGTCGCGGGTCGCCGCCGTCGGGCGGGCGTTCGGCATGGACGTCGTGGCCTGGAGCCGCAACCTCACCAAGGAGCGCGCCGCCGAGTGCGGCGCCCGCCTGGCGCCCGACCTCGACGCGCTGCTGGCCGCTTCCGACGTCGTCTCCCTCCACCTCGTGCTCTCCGACCGCACCAGAGGGCTGCTCGGGGCGCGCGAGCTGGACCTGATAAAGCCGACCGCCCACCTCATCAACACCTCGCGGGCGGCGATCGTCGACCAGGACGCGCTGGCCGCCGCCCTGCGCGAAGGGCGCATCGCCGGGGCCGGGCTCGACGTGTACGACGTGGAGCCGCTGCCGGAGGGGCACGAGTTCCGTACGCTGCCGAACGTGCTGGCGACCCCGCACCTGTGCTATGTGACCGAGCTCAACTACGGCACCTACTTCAGGGAGGCCGTCGAGGACATCGACGCCTTCCTCGACGGCACCCCCATCAGGCAGCTCACCTGAACACGCACCGATACCGCAGCTCACGAACCTCGAGGCCGCCGATGACCGCGTCCTTGACGGCGCCGTCCTGCTGCCACCCCATCCGCTCGTAGAACCGGATCGCCCGGCCCTGGAGCAGTCTAGACAGCGACCACCTGCACTGCTTTGCCGCACAATTTGTTCATGTCGTCCTCATCGGAGGTCAGGACGACGGCAGGGCGCAGCGAGCGCATCGCGGTGGCCGCTACCACAGCGTCGATGGCGTACTTGTGACCGTGCAAACGGGCATCCCGGAGAAGCTCGATCGCTCGCCCGGAGATATCCTCGGTCACCGGCTCGATCTTCAACCGGGACAGATACCACCTGAGACGCTCGCTTTTGACCCGAACATCTTGCGCCTCGATCGGTGTCATGGCGCTGACCACAACCCGAAAATCGTTGTCCTGCGCCTCCCGTACGAACGCCGTCACCCGCTGGTCGGCCTCGCACCACTTCACGAGCCCTTCGCAATCGAGAACGACGGTGCCGGCGCTCAACCGGCTTCGTGCGCGTGCCATCCGTCCTCCTCCTGCAGTTCGGGCGCCGACTTCACGCGCCGGAACAACTCCGCCGCCTCATCACGCAAGGATTGCGGGATCGGCCCAGCAGCGGCCTCGTTCGCCTGCAGGGCCTCCTCCAGAAGATCCCGCTCGATCTGACGCTCCACAGCGGCATCTACGTAGGCGGAGAACCCGCGCGCGCCGACTCGCTCTCGGACAGCGCGGATGTTGCCCGCCCTCAGGGACACACTGACCTTGGCGGCCGGGCCGTCTCCCGGGGGGAAGTCTCGCTCTGGCATGCTCACGCGCTCAGTTTACTACTCGAAGTAGCAAAACAGGCCGGGGTGGCTCGCCAACGGATCGCCACTGCTCGCAAGGTCGCACGTCAGCAAGCGAGCGAGGTGACCGAGCCCGACTGCGGCACCTACTTCAGGGAGGCGGTCGAGGACATCCACGCCTTCGTGGACGGCGCCCCCATCAGGCACCTCACCTGAACGCGCACCGATACCGCAGTTCACGGACCGCGAGCCCACCGATGACCGCGTCCTTGACGGCGCCGTCCTGCTGCCACCCCATCCGCTCGTAGAACCGGATCGCCCGGGCGTTCCCCTCCAGCACCCACAGGCCGGCGGACGAGAAGCCCGCCTCCCTGAGCGTTCGCATCGACTCCGCCATCAGCCCGCGTCCTATCCCGCGCCCCCAGACGGCCGGCAGGGCGTAGATCGCGGCCACCTCCCCCACCTGCTCGGGGTCATCGTCGTCGTCCCGGGTGGGGCAGAGACCGGTGAAGCCGACCACGTCCCCTTCGTCCTCCGCGACCAGCGTGGCCCGGCGCGGCCAGTCGGCCTGCTGGATGAGCCGCTGCCACTGCGGGACGCGTTGCGCCGGCCGTAACCCGTCGAGCAGCGGCTGTGGCAGCAGCCCGTGGTAGGCCCGCTGCCAGGACCGTACGTGGATCTCGGCGACGCGCTCGGCGTCTTCTGTGACGGCTTGGCGAACTCGCATGTCAGCCTCTCGTACGGGCTCGGAAGGCGGCCGTCTTCACCCGATTCTGGCAGGCGGTCGAGCAGAAGCGGCGGGTGCCGTTGCGGGAGACGTCCACGTAGACGCGGTCGCAGTGCGGGGCCGTACAGACGCCGAGCCGGTCGCTGAACTCGCTGCCCAGCACCACCGCGAGGCCCGTCGCGCAGCCGGCCGCCCAGTCGCCGGCCATGGTGCCGCCGAGGCCGTGGAAGTGGAGGTGCCAGGGCTCGCCGTCGTGCCGTTCGAGGCGGGGCCTCGCGTCGGTCTCGGCGAGCAGCACGTTCACCTGTTCGGCCGCGCGGTCGAGGTCGCCGTCCGCGACGGCGGTGAAGACGGTACGCAGGCGCCGCGCGACCTCGGCCAGTTGGGCGCCCTCCGCCTGGGTGACCTCGCGGTAGGAGGGACGCAACGCACGCAGGGCGCCGGTGGCGGCGGCGCCCAGGTCGCGCGGCACCGGGAAGGGGCGGCCGCGCTGCTCGCCCGGGGTCAGCGCGTTGACGAGGGTCACCGCCACCCTGACCACCGCATCTGTGTGACTGTTGTAATCCAATTGACCGGTTACACCTTCGTGCCGTACGTTGTGACTGTCCAAAGCATAGACGACAGTTACAGGGAGAACGTTCGTGCTGACTCACGATGCCGCACTCCGTTGGCTCGCGCGCTGGGATCGCCAGCAGGAGGGCTACCTGCCCGACCGCGAGGAGCGCTTCACCGCGCTGATCGACGCCGTGCAGGCGCTCGGCCGGCCCGACCCCGTGGTCATCGACCTCGGCTGCGGCCCCGGCTCCCTGTCCGTCCGGCTGCTCGAACGGCTGCCCCGGGCCAGGGTGATCTCCGTGGACGCCGACCCGCTGCTCATCGGGCTGGGGCGGGCCGCGTACCCGCAGCTCACGTTCGTTTCCGCGGATCTGCGGACGAGCGGGTGGACCGGCCTGCTCGGCCTCGACGGCCCCGCCGACGCGGCGGTCAGCACCACCGCGCTGCACTGGATCTCCGAGCCCGACCTCAAGGGCGTCTACGCGGAGCTGGCGACCGTGCTGCGGCCCGGCGGGCTGCTGCTCAACGGCGACCACCTCGACACCGACGACGCCACGCCCGCGCTCTCCCGCCTTGAGCACGCGGTGCACGACCTCGAGACCGAGCGCACGTTCGGTGCCGACCGCCCCGAGGACTGGCGTAGCTGGTGGGACGCCATCGCCGCCGACCCCGACCTCGCCGAGCTCAACCGCGAGCGCACCACCGCCGGCGCCGACCACCACGGCTCGGAGTCCCGCCTGCTGTCGCAGCACGTAGGAGCGCTGCGCGAAGCCGGGTTCACCGAGGTCGGCACGTTGTGGCAGCGGGGCAACAACCGGCTGCTGTGTGCCGTACGGGGCTAGCGGTTCCCTTCACGCCGCAGGCGGCTCACGTCACAACGAGTTCATGCCGAGCTTCGAGCGGCTCACGATAGAGGCGGCCCGCGCCCTCACCCGCCGCCGGGTCAGCGTTTGCGGGCCAGGGTGACGCCGTCCCGCACCGGCAACATCACGGAGTCGAGCCGCTCGTCCCGGGCGATCGCATCGTTGACCTGGCGCATCGCCACCTGCGCCGCCCCCTGGAACGCCGGATCCAGCACCCGGCCGCCGAGGAACACGTTGTCCAGCACCAGCAGCCCGCCCGGCCGCAGCCTCGGGACGATCTCCTCGTAGTAGGCCGGGTAGCCGGGTTTGTCGGCGTCCACGAAGGCGAAGTCGAAGGCGGGCTCGTCGGGCAGCGCGCGCAACGTGTCCACGGCGGGCCCGATCCTGAGCTCGATGCGATCGGCCACGCCCGCCCGCTCCCAGAACGGCTTGGCGATGTCCGTCCACTCGGTGCTCACGTCACAGGCGATCAGCTTTCCGTCGGCCGGGAGCGCGCGGGCGATGCACAGCGACGAGTACCCCGTGAACACGCCGACCTCGATCGCCCGCCGCGCCCCCACCATCCGGGCCAGCATGCCGAGCAGCGCGCCCTCATCGGCCGACACCTGCATCCCCGCCGACCGCCCGGTCACCGCCCGCGTGGTGGCCGCCAGCTCACGCAGCACCTCGTCGGCCGGGGTGCAGTGGGCAAGCAGATAATCCTCAACGACGGGCGAAACCAGCTCGACCTGCTCCCCGGAGACGGCCTCCGCCCACACCACCCGCTCACCATCTCCCGCCCGCACGTCACCCGCGTGTACGTCACCCGCCTGCACGTCTCTCGCCCGCACGTCACCCGCCTGTACGTCACCCGCCTGTACGTCTCTCGCCGCGAGAAGCTGCCGCCCGACCTCCTCCTGAACGCTCGCCAACCCACCGGCGTCCGCCGCGGCCGCGATCACCAGCACCTCATCCCCCGCCGCCAGCACCGAACAGCCGCCCCCGGCCAGCGTCACCTTCGCCCGCCCGGGACCGGTCATCTGAGCGTCCGGCTTGAGCCGCTCGACGATCCGGGCGAGGTGACGGTCGGGGTCGGAGGTGGTGATGCGAGCCGTGGACAGGGGCATGACAACTCCTCTTCACCGGATTCTTCATGACTTTTCCGTACGCGCCCCAGTCTGCCTCCCAGGCCGCCACCCTGGACAACCGTCACCGGCTTTTGATCAACTGCGCACGTCCCTCAAGCAGCGACCCCGAAGGCCCGACATGTCCCTCATCACCCTGACCGAAGCCGCCACCCACTACGGCCTCTCCCACGACGCCCTGAAGAAGATCACCGCCGCCGGCCTCCTCCCCACATCCCGCCGGCAAGGCCGCACCCGCCTCATCCCTCGGGACGCGGCCGAGCGCCTGAGCACCCGCCCCACCGCCCCGCTCCACGAGGTCCTGCCGAAGGACGAGGACACGATGCCCGTCCTGCGCGTCGGCGTGGCACAACCGGTCAAGGACCAGGACCGCCCCTACATCGGCTTCCACGCCGACCTCGCACCCGAGCACCTGTTAGAGGCCCTACGCGGCTGGTGGACGGGCGACCCGCAGAACATCTCGCGAGCCGGCATCCTCCCGATCACCCTCGGCGGCTTCGTCGTCGCCGTACTGACGGGCCTGGACGATTGGGAGAGCCGACGCATCTTCGGCCCCCGCATCCGTCACCGCTTCGACGCCAGACTCGCCGGCTACCTCACCGACCTGGACGCACCGACGAACATGATCGAGACAGGCCCGCCGGAGGACCAGACCCTCGCCAAGCTCCTCCTCGGCACCCGCCTCCCGTCAAACGCCGGCGGCCCCATCGCCTACGTCCGCTAGCTGCGGGGTCCCGCGCGGGGGCAGCCGCCAAGGCGGGACCCCGGTTGATCATGCGAACAACTGTTCCATGGGCGAAAAATCACGCGAGCGGATATCCACGCCGCTGGTACGGTGCTCAGCCCGTACGGAAGAGAGAAGGCACGGATGCAGGAAGCAGAGGTACGGCGGGCGACCGCCGCGGCCAGAGCGATCGCCTCATCGCTCGGCCTGGCCGCCGGCGACGACGCGATCATCCTGCAGAACTCGAACAAGCTCATCCTGCGCCTGCTGCCCTGCGACGTGCTGGCCCGCGTGGCCCCCGTGACCCAGCAGGTGGCCGACCTCGAAGTCGACCTCGCCCGGCGGCTGACCGGCTCCCCCGTGGCCGCGCTCGACCCCAGGGTGGAGCCGCGCGCCTATGAACACGACGACTACGTGGTCACGTTGTGGACCTACTACGAGCCGGTGGCCGAGGAGCCCTCACCGGCCGCCTACGCCGAGGCGCTTCACCGGCTGCACGCGGGCCTGCGCGTGCTCGACGTACCGGCCCAGCACTTCACCGACCGGGCCGAGCAGGCCCGGCGGCTTCTCGCCGACCGCGACCTCACCCCCGAGCTCCCCGACGCCGACCGCGAGCTCCTCATCCGCACGCTGGCGAGCACGACCCGCACGATCCTCGAACGCGGCGGCCCCGACCAGCTCCTGCACGGCGAACCGCACCCCGGCAACGTGCTCACCACGAAGAACGGCCTGGTCTTCATCGACTTCGAGACGTGCTGCCGGGGTCCCGTGGAGTTCGACCTCGCCCACGCCCCCGTGGACGTCCATGGGCATTACCCGGGGGCCGATCGGGAGGTGCTGCGCCAGTGCCGCCTCCTGGTCCTGGCGATGATCATCACGTGGCGCTGGGACCGCGACGACCAGCTCCCGGACGGGCGGCGGCTCGGCGCGGAGTGGTTCGACCAGCTCAGGGCGGACCTGCTCACGGAGTCTTGAGCGCGCCCCCGCCCACCAGCCAGTTGGCGCCGACCGCACCGGGCATCGTGGGAGACGCCAGGAGCAGCACCGCGCGGGCGATCTCCGCGGGGTCGATCAACGCGTCGGTCATCATGCCGGCCTGCTGGGGCAGCCTCTCCAGGAACGCGTCCTGGCCGGGCCGTAGGTACGCCGCCAGATCGGCGCCGGAGGGATCTTCGAGCACCTCCGGGGCGCGCTGCCGCCGCCCGCGTTGTTCACGAGGACGTCGAGACGCGGATCCATGTCGAGCACCCGCTCGACCATGCGCCGCGGCCCGTCGGGTTCGGCCGGGACGAACGTGGCGCCGGTGGCGGTTTTATCCGTTTAGCCGTGAAGTAAGAGACATCGCCTGACCAGCCATCTCACAACGTCGCAGAATGGACGGCATGCGATCGACCACCAGTCTGGACGAGCTGTCCGAGGACCTGCACCCGTCGAGCGCCGCCCCCTTGTCGGAGGAGGAGGTGCGGGGGCTCGAGGACCTCGTCCAGGCGTCGCTGCCCGGCGAGTTCCGCTCGTTCCTGCTGCGCTTCGGCCTCGGCGCGCACCCCGGCCTGGTGATCGACCTGGAGTGGATCATCGAGTGGACGTCACGGGAGCGACAAGCCTGCGAGGGCGCGCCGTGGCTCGCCGTCTCCGCCTCGGACCCCTTCCCCATCACTGAGGCCGACGCCGCCCGCCTCCCCCGCCTCGCTCCCCCGATCCTCACCTCCCCCAGGCCGACGCCCGGGACGATGCTCCTCCGCGACCACGGCTCCTCGCTGGTCAGCATCCTGGCGCTGAACGGCGACCTCGCCGGCACGGTGTGGATGACGGACCAGAGGTGGGGAGAGACGTACTGGTGGCCGTCCGCCCCGTGGATCCACGACCACCGTTGGGGGTACGTCCACTGCGGCTGGACCACCCCGATCCCGTTCCTCGACTGGTACATCGGCTGGACCCGCCCGCCCGTCTGAACACCACGCCTACGTCCAGGGAGCATCGATGGCGGTCACCCTCATCTATGAGACGCACTCGATCAGCACCCACAACGAGGCGGGCATCGCGAGCGGCTGGCTGCCCGGCGAGCTATCGGAGCGCGGCAAGACCCTGGCCGCCGAACTGGGCGAACGCCGCCGCCACGACGGCCTCGACGTGGTCTTCAGCTCCAACCTGCGCCGCGCCGTACAGACCGCCCAGATCGCCTTCGAGGGCTCGGACATCCCTCTCCTCCAGGACCCCCGCCTCCGCGAATGCCATTACGGCGAACTCGACGGCATGCCGGTAAGCCGGTTGGAGGGAAACCGCGCCCGGCACATCGACCACCCGTGGCCCGGCGGCCAGAGCTATCAGGACGTGGTCGAATTGACGAAAGACTTCCTCATCGACCTGGCCGAGAACTGGGACGGCAAAAAGGCGCTGGTGATCGCCCATTCAGCCAACCGCTGGGCCCTCCAACACCTTTTGACCGGCATACCCCTCATCGATTTGGTGGACCGCCCCTTTGCATGGCAACCCGGCTGGACGTACGAACTGCCCAGCCGCTGAAGCCCCTGCATAGGCAGCACAGCCGAAGTTTGATAAGCCACCCTAGAGCCCGATTGAATGAATCAAACTCCGGCACTCCCAGGCACGCCGCAGACACGCTCGCCGACCGAGGCTTGCAGGACGGCGCGGTCACCGCAGCCCGAATCATCCGCAGCGCCTCTTGGGGGCGCGGACCGAGCCCGGGCCGCCGTTCGGCATGCGGTGGGGTGAGACGGCGTTGCCATACATATTGCTGTACAGCAGGAGAGAAACGTCTTTAGCGCCGACCGTAGGGCGGGCGAGCCGCATAAACACAAGTGGCACCCTCACCCTGCCAGCCGCAGGTCGCCGCCCCAACTATCTGCGGCCACACTCCCCGACTCGAACACGAACTCCGCTCCCATCAACTCGGTGCCGTCCACACCCCCACCGAATCGCTCGACCACGCGGACGAGCCGTTCGCCGATGTGCCGTACGAAGGGGACACTGTCCGGGGCGGAGACCACATCGACGCGACTGCCCCACTCCTCCATCACGTAGCTTTGCCCTGGCTCGCCTGGCTCGATCTGAAACGACCAATCGGAAGCGACTCCGATGCCAATGACCACTGCCTCCAAGCGAAGCCACACCTCGATGACCTCAGGGGCGCCAGCTCCATGCCCGAACTGGGCAGCCACCACTCCGAACAGACGCTTGTCCGTCAGAATCGCAAGATCCATGAGACAGGCCACCTCGGTGCAATCTCGGCCCTGAAAAGAATCTTCGCCAGAGTACGCGCGCCTCAATGAGGTACCCGAGGGCAAGAGCCGGTGCATGCGCTCCGCCACAGTGGGCGGTCGTCATCCGGTCCGGCGCTTACCGCGAATCGGCGAACCCTGATCCCATGGCGTTCAGGCACTGAGCTGTGGTCGCTCCGCCTTCGGCGGTCCTGTGCCGCTCCCCGGAGCGAGGGAGCGACATCCCACCGCAGGGGGAATCACACCGGACCGTGGCCAGAGAAGCTGGCAACCATGAGCAATACACCCGCGGTCCGCCCACCTGCAGTGTCCGCGCCCCCGAGTCGGCTCACCATCTGGGCCGGCCGAACGATGATCTTCATCGCTGTGGCGCACACCGCCGTGTTCGCCCCTCTCGTTCCCTTGTCCAGCTGGCTCGCCGGGGACCTCCGCAACCGTGCCGCGGACAGCGACTCGGTGGCAACGTTCTGGGCGCTGCCCGGCGGATTCGTCGTAGTGCTGGTGCTGCTAGGGCTACTGGTGGCACGGGCGGGACGGCAGGGACAACACGTCCCCGGCTATGTCGGCTGGGTGATCCTCGCCTGGGGAGCGCTGGCCGTCAGCCTGATCGGACCGAGCGGTTTCCTCCTCACCGCCGTCCCTGCCGGACTCCTCATCGCGGCGAACATCACCGCCGGACGACACCGCCGCACTTCGTCCTGAGCAGGTCTCGCCGGTCGAGCAGGCCGCCACAGCCGCCGACACCTTCGCCCAGGTGTGGCCTCCTGTTAGCAAGATCGAAATATTGCCACGACAAACACGAAGCCCCTGAACCGGGACACCAGTCCAGGGGCCTCATCACGCAGAGCCGACGAGGGGAATCAAACCCCTGACCTTCTGTTCACAAGGTCCCCAAACGATCTTCGCTATTGTCCGTGGGCGTTCGCTACCTCGTCTGACGGCACCCACGTCGTACGTCCGTCTCCGTTCACCGACGTTCAAGATCGTCCGTCTGAGTGGCTCCCAAGGTGGCTCCCACATTGCACTGCTGCCGGGCTTCCTACCGACCCGCCGGAGCCCGCGCCAGCACCCCTGAGACGATCAACCGAACCCCCGTAACCAGCACTGCGGGGAGGAGGAAGAAGAGCCAGACTCCCCACTCCTCTCGATCCATCACCCAGGCGACCACGAGCGCAAGGACCAAGGCGACAAGAGCAAGCGACAAGTAGACGACCTTGCGCCGCAGGCTACGGGACCGCACAAAGAGCGACACACCAACAACAACGACTGGTATCGAGTACCAGAGGATCATCGCGAGCAACACGCCGGACTCCTCGGCTCTCATGAGCACCGCCCGTACGGCGCCCACCCGGATCGTCTCACAGCGCAGTCCGACGATCAGCCCCATGACCCGGCCTTCAGCATGCCGCGATGAACCCGGAACTGTCGGTCTCTCTCACTACGATCACCGCATGTTTGGCTTGGACGCGTTGGAGTCGATTCTCCTTGTCCTGCTGCTGGTGATCCTCGGGCTCGGAATCAGCCGATGGATGGGACAACGCAAGGTATCGCGCATCTACGTCGGCCTGGACCTCATGACTCCTGTCGATGTGCAGGTCCGGGCGCACGACCTGATCGAGGCGGGACGGTTTCACGACGCTGTGGACCTGATCCGCAAAGAGTCCCAGGTATCCGGGCCGACCGCATTGGAAGTCGCGAAGGTCCTACGTGCCGGCGGGGTGCTGCCGGGCTTCCCGGTGTTCGATGAGGATGACCTGCCCACCCGGATCCGCAAGCTGATCGAAGCCGGCTACCGGAAGCAGGCTGTCTTTCTTGCGCGAAGCACCGAGGACATGAGCCAGCCAGAAGCTGAGGCCTTCGTCGACGCGCTTTCAGGGGAGCCGAACGCCGGGCGCAGTAGCGGCGGCGCTCCGGTCCAGCAGAGCGTTACCGATGGCGTTGTCGTGGATCGAAGCTGCCGCTTACCACCACCGCGATGACTAGGCCCAGCACGTCCACGGCCAGCCCTCGCGTGCGACCCGGCACCTTCTTGGCCGCATCCCGTCCGGTCGTGGCCTTGTCGGTGCCGTCCTTACGCCAGGCGGTGTAGTAGTACATGACGGCGCTGCGAGGTGGCAGGCCATGGGGCAGCAAGCTCCACTGGCAGCCGGTCCGGCTCTGAAACAGGATCGCGTTAACGATCTCCCGCATCTCGTATCTGCCCTGAGGGCCGCTGACCGAGGGGTGCGCGGCTTTCCACGCCGTGACCACCGGCTCGATCAAGGCCCACCGCTCATCGGATAAGTCGCTCGCGTACGGCTTGCCCCCGGACTGCCCTCTGAGAACCGATCGGAAGATCGGCAGAGGTTCGGCGGACCGTTCCTGGCGTTCATGAGAACCGCGTCCTTGGACGTTGAGAAGATTCTGGCGGGGTCGAAGTCGATCGGGGCTTGGCTAGTGGCGGTCCTGGACTGACGGAGTTTCCAACGACGGTGCCGCTGGCCTACGACCATCTACGGCACTGTGGCCTCATAGACGATCGAGATCGACCGTTGGCTCACCTGAGGTTCGAGCTTGGGTCGAGGCCGGTCAGACTGGCGGTGGCAGCCCACAGGCGCGCCGCGAGTACGGTGTCGGCCAGGTGACCTCGGACGGGTTCGAGGGTGGGCAGGCCGCGGATCCCGAACACCCGGGGTCCCCAAAGCTGGCCACCGCGCACGGACGGGTCGAGGACGGCCCGGACAGCGGGCCAGGCGCCGGCCTCCTTGCTCTGCAAGAGGAGGGCGGCGGGCAGGCCGCGCAGTCGTTCGCCACTGGTTCGGATGTGGACCGGCGGGCGTGAGGGGGTGAGGGAGTCGAGTGCGCCGCCGGGGTGGACGATCACGCTCAGCGTCGTGCTGCCGGCGGCGCGCAGGCGGCGGTCGAGTTCGAAGCCGAAGAGCATCTGCGCGAGTTTGGATCGTGCGTAGGTGCGCTTCGGCCGGTAGTCGCGCGTGCTCTGGAGATCGTCAAGGTCCAGGCATTCGGACTTTGCCGTGAAGCTGCCGGTGGTGACGACGCGGCTCGCGGGTGTGGCCGTCAGCAGGGGTGCGAGCCACCAGATCAGCGCGAAGTGTCCCAGATGGTTAGTGGCGAACATCAGCTCGCTGCCGTCCCTGGTCTCGCGCCGTGGCGGCTCGTCGAGCAGCACTCCGGCGTTGCAGACGACCGCGTCCAGTCTCTCCAGTTCCAGGGCGTCCGCGGAGGCTTGGAGCGAGGAGAGGTCGGCGAGATCCAAACGGATGTGACGTACGCGGGCACCAGGGACGCGGGCGCGGATCGAGACCCGCGCAGCTTCGGCCTTGACGGTGTCACGGCAGGCGAGGATAACGGCGGCGCCGGTGCCGGCCAGTTGTTCGGCGACGAAGTATCCGATGCCCGCGTTGCCGCCGGTGACGAGGAAGTTCTTGCCCTCGGCGCGCGGCAGGCGCCGCACGTCCCAGGGGCCTGGCCTGTGGAGGGAGGACATGTTCGGCTCCTTTCGGTGATGGGTGGTCGTGCCTGCGTCAGTGCTGGAGCTCTTCCGGTGCTCGCCTGGGCATGAGGATCACGGCCGGGACGGTGATGGCGGTGAGGGCCACGACGACGATGAGGCTGGTCGTCATGGCGTGGCCGAGGCCGGAGGCGGTCGACTGGAAGAAGACCGAGGTGACGGTGGCCGAGCCGATGCCGGCCGCGAGTTGCTGGATCGCCGACAGGGAGCCGCTGGCGCTGCCGGCCTCGTCGGGATCGATGTCGCCGATCGCGATGTCGAAGATGGTGCCGTAGCAGGCGCCCATCCCCAGGCCGGTGAGGAAGACTGCTGGCGCTAGGGTCCAGAGGCTCAGGTCCGTGCCGGAGCCTGTGACCAGGACGAGCAGCCAGCCGCAGCCGATCAGGATGATGGCCAGGCCGAGGAAGATGAGAGTGCGGCCCAGCTTCTTGATCAGCGCCATGCATGCCCCCGCGGCCACGATGATGCCGACGGTCATCGGCAGGAGACCCAGGGAGGCGTCGCGCGCCGAGGCGTGCAGCCCTTGCTGCATGAACAGGGACAGGACGTAGACCAGCCCGGTGGTGGCGGCGAAGACGATCAGTCCGGTTAGCAGTCCGGAGCTGAAGCCGCGGTTGCGTAGCAGGGATGGCTTGAGCAGCGGGTCGGTGGCGGTGCTCTGGCGGCGGGCAAAGGCTGCTAGGAACGCCAGGCCGGCGATGATCGAGAGGATCGGGATGGTGGTCCAGCCGTTGCTCGACCCCTCGACCAGCCCCAGGAGCAGGCCGAACATGGTGGCGGCGAGCAGCCCTGAGCCCACCCCGTCCACGCCGGTGGACGCGTCGCCGTCGTCGTGCGGCAGCAGCCGAACGGCCAGGACCAGGCCGAGGCCGCCGAGCACCAGGTTGACCAGGAAGATCGGGCGCCACGACAGCCCGGCGATGTCGGCGTCGATGACGAACCCGGCCAGGATCGGGCCGCCGACCGAGGCGGCCCCCAGCAGGGGCCCGAACAACGCGAACGCCTTGGTGAGCATGTCACGCGAGAACGTCTTTGTCATGATCGCCATACCTTGCGGGATCAAGAGCGCGCCGAACGCGCCCTGTGCGCCGCGGGCGAGAATCAGCAGGGTGGGGTTGGGCGAGAGTCCCGCCATGGCCGAGGCGATCGTGAAGCCGCTTATGCCGATGAGAAACAGCCTGCGCTGGCCGTACTTGTCGCCCAGTCGCCCGCCGACCACGAGCAGGACGCCCATTGCGAGCATGTAGGCCGATCCGAGCCACTTGATCAGGCCCTCGCCGCCGTGCAGTTCGGCGGTGATCGTGGGCGCGGCGATGTTGGTGACCGTGGCGTCGATCATGTCGAGGGCGTCGGCGAGCAGCACCAACCCCAAGATCGCCCACATGCGCCGGCTGGACGCGGTGGCCGGCGGGCCGACCGTCGCGGACATTGTCATGGACATCTCCCATGGAACGAAACTAGACTGACTCTGAAACTATAGCCACTATAGATTCAGAGGAGTTCCAGATTCGGTACGATGGGGACATGCCGACGACGATGGGGCGCCGCGAGCGCAAGAAGGCACAGACCCGCCGGGCGTTGTCGGAGGCGGCGTTGCGGCTGTTCTCCGAGCACGGGTACGACGGCGTCACCGTCGCTCAGATCGCCGACGAGGCGGACGTCTCCATCGCCACCCTGTTCGCGCACGTGCCGGACGGCAAGGAAGCGCTGATCTTCGACGACGGAGCCGAACGACGCGTCTGGCTGGTCGCCGCGGTCCGCGACCGGCCCTCCGGCCAGTCGGTGCTGGAAGCGCTGCGCCGCTGCATGGCAGCCCGCGGACCCTTCACCAACGATCTCCCGCCCGAACTGCGGCGCAAGCGGGACCTGATCGTCAGCACGCCGGCGCTGCGGGAGTACTCACGCAAGCTCTGGATAGCCAGCGAGGGAGCCCTGGCCGAGGCGATCGCCGCCGAGAGCGGCCGCGACCCCTCCGACATGACCGTCCGCGCTCTCGCCCGCTACGTCCTGGAGATCCCCGAACTCGCGGGCACGGAGCCCGACCCCCTGGCCGCGCTGAACGCCATCTTCGACCTTCTCGAATCCGGCTGGCCGGCGTTGGACGGCCTCGACGCCGAACGCGTCAGGATTGCCCGGCAGCCGGAGTCGACCGACAGCCGCCGCTGATCGGCCTGGGCCGTTGACGCTCATCGAAGGCTGGACAGGGCGAAAGCGGTCGCGCACGGTGCCTACTCGGCTCCTCCTTCAGTCCTGGCGGGGCGCTACCGCACCGCTTGCCTCGAGCTGCTCGGCCACGAACTTCAGCACCACCACCCCGGGCCCATCCACAGGATCCTCCCGGAACGTCCCCAGCACCGCACGATCACCACCGGCATCCACCAACTGGTGTGTCCCGGGTCGCCGAATGCGTGCTTGACCTCGGTTTTCAGTGGGCCGTGCCGGGGTGGACGGCTCCGCCGACTACTCCTGATGTCCCGACGCGGCCGGGCGGGGTCAGGCTCCGGCACCGGGGTCCGGCGGTGGTTCGGTGTCGATGGTGTCGGATGTGAGCCCACCCTCGTTCGCGGGCCGGAAGCCCAGTTCGTGGAGTTCGGGAATGTCGATCGCGGTGACCACGCGCAGAGCGCCATCCTCGGTCACCATGCGGACCGCGAGACGCACCAGCGCGCCGCGTACCTCTGTCGGGACGCCGGGCTGGGTATGGACCGCGTCGAGACGTGCGATGGTGTGCCGCGTGTCCTCCCAGGACGCAACCGCATGGCCGACGTAAGGGTGCCCGCGAGCGTTGTCCACGTACGCCTGCAACCAGCAGACGAGCCTGTCCTCGGCGATCAGCCGGCGGGGAACGCTCACGTCTATGCCCGCCTTGGCCAGCCAGGACCCGGTCTCGGACGCGGGCAGGGGGACCAGTGCCTCTGGAGCTCCCCAGGTGACGTGGGTCCCACGCCGGCGCCGCCGCCGTCGGAGGGACGGCACACCGATGAGGGGGACCGGGCTGAGGTGGAACCCGGCGGGAGAGACGTCCGGGGCGTCGTGGGCGTCCAGCACGACGTAACCGTCGCGGATCTTCCGGCGGCTACGGCTCACCAAGCCGGTCGCGAGTTCCTCCGCGAGGCTGGACAGGACCTCCGCGGCCCATTCGTCCGCCGAGGTCACCGGTAGGCCAGTCCACGGACTTCTGGGTGCGGTCGGGAACCTGACCTCGACGGCGTAGACGTTCGGATCCCGCCGCCAGCGGAAGATCACTAACAGGTTGTCCGGCTCCGCGACAACATCGGCGCCGAAGAGTCCGTCCGTTATCGCGCCGGGCCTTGGCTACGTGGCGGCGCAAGGTCGATCTGGATTCGCAGAGTCAAACGTAATTGTTATGACGGAGTCTTTTATACTCGACCGGCAGACTCCCGATGGACGCAAGGCGTTGGACGATTTTTCGCAGGCCCTGAAGTCGAGGGGCTGGAAGGTTGTTGCACGTCTGCAACCCTCAGGTGTGCAGATGGAATCGACTCAGTGGCCGAGTCATCTTCTATCCCTTGAAGTGGCTAATGACGTCACTCTCTATCCCCACGGGGAAGAGGCAAGGCTACTGAAAGAAACACAAGGGCGGACGAGATATCCTGACGCTTTAGTGATCGTTTCGCTTCATCGAACAGACCAAGGTCCTCCCATCTTGACGGTCCTGGCCCCAACCAGGTCCACGCCTATGACCTGCTGCGCATGTTCGACCACGAGACCGCACCACCCCGCTCGGCCAGACCTTCGCGAGGACGGCCGAATCATAAGACTCTCCACTTGCTGACGGTGATCGACTCGGTGTCGGCGCCATCCTCCGCCATGGGTTTGGCTGATATGCGCGCTCACTGATGGATGCTCGAGCAGTAAAGTATGATGAGATCACGAGTGAGTACCCAAAAGCATCAACAATCGAGATAATATGACAATAATAATGTGGAATCGATCTAGAGTGCCATTCGCTGCTGCGTCTCTAATCCTGGCCCTCGCGAGCACATCATGCGTCAGCACTAGCAATGGTGTCAGCGCTGATAAATGTCTGGATACAGCCAAGCGAGAAAATGCTGCCATGCAGGCCGCCGTCAGCCCGGCGCTTCGAGACGACAAGATGGGGGAAGTGTCTATCTATGAAATGAACGGATGCGATTCGGCCGATAACGGCGCATGGCTCGATGCTGAAATTAAAGATACAATGTCCAAGGAGGAGATTTTTTCTATATTTGAGTCGCATGGATGGAGTACTAATCCTATGGAATTGCCGGAATGCAATCCGGGTGTTTGCGGTGCAGAGCTCGCTAAAAAGGTAGGCTCTCAGCTATTTGGGATCAGATTTATCCACCGAGAAGAGCAGGGGGTCTGGGAGCTTGAGATAGTATCTTTGTAACAGCCGCTGAGCCTTACAGCGATGGCCTTGCCAATACTGTTGTGAAAGGTCATTGTGCCTGGTAGCGCGGGTGGTTATCAGCGGTTGGATGGTGGGCAGTACATGCCTAGCTTTGGGTGATATTCGCAATGCTGCTCGACTCTGGGTTCTGGAGAGCTGAAGACCGGTACGGGCGTGGTTGACCTGGTGAGACGGTGCCTGCGCAGGTACCCCCTACTTTCTCCCGCTGGAGTTCCAGCTCCCTGAAACACAACATGCTTGGTTTGCTTGACTATCCAAGTGAGCATGCTGCTTAATGAAGCTACTTGGCAGAGGTCGCCAAGCTTCACGGCGTCTGCATCCGGCCCTTCCCGCTCAAGCGGCTCGACACCCACGCCGGCCAATGGGAGATCATCGATGTCCCGTGCGGCTCTCCCATGGAGAGCAAGTGTCCGCCGTGTGCCAAGCGCAACAAGCAGCTCCGCAAGGCCCAGTGCCGCGAGGGCTGGCACCTGAAAGCGGAACCGGCGATCGCTCCGGACGAGCCGACCGACGAACAGCGCTGGCTGGTCGAGTTCCGCGCCGACATTCAGGCCCAACGCAACGAGGCCGAATGCCACGGCGGCGACACGACCGACTTGGACGCAGTCATCGAGGGCCTGGACGAAGAGATCAACGCGGCGGGCATGCGGGGCAACGTCCTCGGCCGGACAACATCCAAGCGCTCCCGCTCGACCCGGCGGCGGCAGGACGCGCCAGACCTGCCCAGCGGAAGATGGCGCACACCACGCTCGGCCGGACCTTCCAGGCCCCGGACGGCAAGACCTACCGGCCGTCGCTGTTCGTCACGCTCACTCTTCCGAGCTACGGCAAGGTCAAAGACGGCGCACCCGTCGACCCCGACACCTACGACTACGCGCGGGCCGCTGGTGACGCGCTGCACTTCTCCAAGCTGGTCGATCGGTTCGTGCAGAACCTTCGCCGCGTCGCCGGCTTCGACGTCCAGTACTTCGCCTCCGTGGAGCCGCAGAAGCGGCTCGCCCCGCACCTGCACATGGCCATCCGCGGAACGCTCCCACGCGCGGAGATCAAGCAGATCGCGGCGGCCACCTACCACCAGGTGTGGTGGCCATCCGCCGATCAGGTCGTCTTCGACGGCGACCACCTGCCCGTCTGGGAAGAAGAGGCCGGCTACCTCGACCCCGACACAGGCGAGGTCCTGCCCACCTGGGACGAAGCTCTCGACCAGCTCGACGCCGACGAGGAAGCCGAACCTTTGCATGTGATCCGCTTCGGCGACCAGGTGGACGTCAAAGGCGTGCTCGCTGGCACGAAGGACTCCGGCCAGTGCATCCGCTACCTGTCCAAGTACCTCACCAAAGCCTCGGCGAAGGACTCGACAGCCAGGCCCAACGCGCCCACGCGGCCCGTTTCGTCGACGCCCTGCGCTACGAACCGTGCTCGCCGACCTGCCCGAACTGGCTGCGGTACGGCATCCACCCCAAGAACGCCAAAGCCGGGATGGATCCTGGCCGGTGCCGGGGCAAGGCCCACAAGCCCGAACACCTCGGCTACGCCGGACGCCGCGTCCTGGTCTCCCGCAAGTGGTCCAACAAGACCCTCGCCGAACACAAGCAGGACCGCCGCACCTGGGTCCTGGAAGCCCTCGGCAGGGCCGACGAACCTACCGACCCCCACCGTTACATCTGGCGCCCCGTCCCGGCCGGAGACGCCAACGTGCCACCGCTGGCCATGCGGCTCCTGAGATCCGTTCGCGAGCGCCAAGGCTGGCGCGCTCACATGGCCGAGCTCCAGGCCCGAGCAGACGGCCAAAATCTTTCGGCAACTGAGCACCCTGGGAGGGCCGCATGACAGTGAGCATCGCCCCTCTCCTCCTTCGACCCGAAGAGGCTGCCGACTACCTCGGCATCGGCCGGACCAAGGTCTACGAGCTGATCCGCTCAGGCTCGCTTCGATCCGTTCGCATCGGCACCCTGCGTCGCGTTCCCGCGACCGCACTCACCGACTTCGTCGCCCAGCTTGAACAGGAGCCCGCATGAGCACCAAGAAGCGCGGCCAGAACGAGGACTCGATCTACAAGGACGGCGGCCGCTGGCGCGGGGCGGTCTCCCTCGGCTACGGCCCGGACGGCAAGCGCATCCGCAAGAAGGTCTCCGGCAAGACCCGGGCCGAAGTCGTCGAGAAGGTCCGCAAGCTCAAGGAGACCCTCGCCAAGGGCGCTCCCGTCCCGGATGACCCGGCTGCCGGTCGGTGCGTTCCTCGACCGCTGGCTGCTGCACCTGCCGGGTCACATCTCCGATGGGACCTTGGACGACTACGAGGACACGGTACGGCTGCACCTGAAGCCGGGGCTCGGCCGTCACAAACTGACCAAGCTCACCGTGGCGCAGGTCGATGCACTCTGGCAGGCAAAGCCCGAGGCCGGCTACAAGGCGAACAGCGTCCGCAACATGCGGGCCGTGCTTCGGAAGGCCCTTGGCCAGGCAGAACGGGAGGGCTTGGTCATGCGGAACGTCGCGGCGTTGTCGATGCCACGGCGCGTACCCGTGGAGGAGGGCCGGACGCTCACGGTGAAAGAGGGGAAGCGACTCCTCGGCACCGTCGCCGACCATCGCATGGGCGTTCTCGTCCTCCTAGCCCTCGTGTTCGGTCTGCGTCGTGGCGAAGCTCTCGGGCTCATGTGGAACGCCTTCGACCTGGACGCCCGCACCCTGCGCGTCACCCACTCCGTCAAGCGACTCAAGAACCGTGACCTGGGCTCCACCGCCGCCAACACCCGCATCGTGATCAGCGAGCTCAAGACCAGGCGCTCACGCCGCGTCCTCTGTCTGACTCCCGAGTTGCTCGAGGCAATCAAGCGCCACAAGGCCGCCCACAACAAGGAGCGTCTCAAGGCAGGCGAGGACTGGACGGAGCACGGCCTGATGTTCCCCACTGCTTTCGGCAATCCGTCCGACCCGGACACCTTCTCTCACCTGTTCTCCCGCCTGGCCAAGAAGGCGGACCTCGGCCACTGGCACCCGCACGAGGTTCGCCACTCCGGCGCGTCGCTCATGCTCACCCAGGGCACTCCCCTCCACGTCGTGTCCGAAGTCCTCGGCCACGTCAGCATCGCGATCACAAAGGACGTCTACGGCCACCTCCTGGAGGGTGACCGGCGCGCGGCGACCGAAGCCATCTCCAGCGCTCTCCTGGGGAAACAGCCCCGGGTGGCTCCCAAGGTGGCTCCCGAAGACACCGAAGACACCGGTTGAAGGTCATAAAGCGAAAGGCCCCTGACGGCGTAACGCCTGTTCAGGGGCCTTTCGCTAGCAGAGCCGACGAGGGGAATCGAACCCCTGACCTTCTGTTTACAAGTCGCGGGCAGGGGGTTTGCCCGAGTTCGACCAAGTACGTCCGGCCTGCTCACGACCTTCATAGGTCCCTCCTGAACCACACCGGATTTCGGCCCGCTGCTACAGCCGTTGCTACAGCGGTACCGCCTCCCACCAGCGCCGTTGCACGTCCGAGAGCGCCCCCGGACTTGAGCAACGTGCAGCCCGCAGGCTCGATTCCTGCCTCAGATCCTCGTCGGTCCTGAGGGGCTCAACGCCCACGTACGGACCGAACCCGTCCATGAAGACGGCGGTCTTGGGCCGGTGTGTCACCACCGGCCCAAGACCTGAATCCACTCCCCTGCCCTACACAGGAGAAGGACCTTGCAGAACCCTATGCGTGCTGACGCGCGCCCTTCTACGCCTCGCACCACCCCGGCCGACGAGCGGCCGGCCCGCCCGCGGCGCCGCCGTGTAGGCCGCCTTGTTGCGGCCCTCTTCTTGCGTCGACGCAAGGCTGTTGTGCCGGTCGTCGAGCTGGCTCCAGAGAGCGGCACGACGCGGCTGGGCGACCGGGTGATTCTCGGCATCGCCGTAGCCGTACTCCTGAGTGTCGCCGCCGCCGCGGCGTACGTCAGCTACCACCACTTCTACGCGCTCGCGATCGACCTCGGCGAGCGGCACGACATGGCCGTGCTCTACCCGGCCATGAGCGACGGCGTGATCGTGATGGCCTCGCTCGTCATGGTCTACTGCTCGCGCCGGAAGCTGCCCGTGCCGGTCCTGGCCTGGGTGGCGCTGGCTGGCGGCGGCGTGGTCACGCTGATCGCCAACGTGGCCAACGGATGGGACGGCGGCACGGGATCGCGCCTGCTCAGTGCCCTTGCGCCGGTCGCGTTCGTGGGCGCGTACGAGCTGCTGATGTGGCTCGTACGCACCAGCCGGAAGGCCGCCAGCTCGGTTACGGTCGCACCGGTCGATGACCACGTGTGCCAGTCCGCCGAGCCCGTCAGCGTGCCTGTGCCGGTGCTGCCGGTGGACCGGTTCGAGGCGGCACGGCTCACGTACGAGGAGAGCCTCCAGCCCGGCAGCAAGCGGGTCGGCCGGCGAGCGCTGGCGAACCGGTGGGGCATCGAGATCCGTGAGGCGGAAGAGATCATCGCGGAGGTGGATCGGGAGCGGTCGGCGTCCGCGACTCCGGCCGTGCCGGAGAGGGTCAACCTCGAGACCGCCGTTCCGGCAATGGACGGCTCGCTCGCCACCGGCACGGAGGCGGCGGCGTGACGGCTGAGAAGCCGGTCGACGGTGTGGTGGTCGCCTTCCGGGGGGCCACTCCGCCCACTCCAGCGGAACAGCATGAGGCGGCCGAGGACGGCCAGGTGCTGGAGGGCGAAGTCGTCCTGGTCGACCAGCCGCACACGCCCGAGCCGGTGGACTACCTCGCCGAGTTGGCCGCGCGCCGCCAGGAGCGCGCACCGCTTGTGCCGCTGTGGCTGCGGTCGCGGGCCGACGCCTTGCAGGTGCTCCAGTGGCAGGCCGAGCACACCGGCTACGTGTTCGCCTACCACGCTCTACGCGTCCCGAAGTACGCCGCCAAGCTCGCCGCCCGGTCCCCGGCCGGAGCGTGGAAGCTGCTTGTCGGCCTGGTGCGGTGGTGGTTCGACCTGGAGGGCCGCCCGGTGCGTCGAGCTGCCGTCACCAGGGAGGAGGCGGCGGAGTACCTGGCGCTGTCGCGGCAGCGGGATGCCCGGGTGCGCATCCGGTCGTGGACGATCCTGGTGGCCGCGATCACGCTGGTCCTCGCCTCCATCCTGGTCTCCGTGGCCGTGCCGAGCTGGGCGCAGTGGGCCGCCCTCGGCGTGCTCGTCGCTCTCACGGGCTTCGTGGGCACGCCCGCTGACCGGCCGCTGCTCGACCGCGCGGTCATCCCAGCGCGCGTACAGAAGCTCACGAGCGACGTCGTGGTGCGGGCGCTCGGCTCGCTCGGTATCTCCGAGCTGAACAAGGCCGCGGCGAAGAAGGACGGCATCGCGTTCGTGGCCCCGATCCAGCGAGACGGGCCGGGCTGGCGCGCAGAGGTCGACCTGCCGTACGGCGTCACCGTGGCGGACGTGATGGAGCGGCGCGACAAGCTCGGCTCCGGCCTACGGCGTGCCCTGGGCTGCGTCTGGCCCGAGCCGGTGTCGGAGGAACACCCGGGCCGTTTGGTGCTCTGGGTGGGCGACGTCGAGATGCGGAAGGCGAGGCAACCTGCCTGGCCGCTGGCCAAGTCCGGGCGAGCGAACCTGTTCGAGCCGGTCCCGTACGGCAACGACCAGCGTGGCCGGCCGATCTCGATCCTGCTCATGTTCGCCAACGTGCTCATCGGGTCGATGCCTCGCTACGGCAAAACGTTCGCGCTGCGGGTGCTGCTGCTGGCCTGCGCGCTGGACCCGCTGGCCGAGCTGCGGCTGTTCGAGCTGAAGGGCACCGGGGACCTGTCGGCGCTGGAGAAGGTGGCCCACCACTACGCCAAGGGCGCCACCGACTCCGCCAAGGCCGCCTGCGTCGCCTCGCTGGCCGAGGTGCACGCCGAGCTGGACCGCCGCGCCGAGGTCATCGACGGCCTGCCCCGTCACCAGGCGCCCGAGTTCAAGGTCACGCCCGAGCTGGCGGCGCGGCGCGACCTCGGCCTGCACCCCATCGTCGTGGCCATCGACGAGTGTCAGGAGTTGTTCGCCGACGACGAGTACGGCGAGGAGGCCGCCAAGTACGCCACTGCGATCATCAAGCGCGGCCCCGCCCTGGGCATCATCCTCATCCTGGCCACCCAGCGCCCGGACAAGGACAGCCTGCCCAAGGCCATCTCGGCGAACGCGGGCATCCGCATCTGCCTGCGGGTGATGGGCTGGCAGGAGAACGACATGATCCTCGGCACCGGCACGCACCAGGCCGGGATCAAGGCCACCATGTTCACGCTGCACGACAAAGGCATCTCCTGGGCGGTCGGCATCGCCGAGGACCCAATGATCGTCCGCTCGGCCTACCTCGACGGGCCGACCTCCGAGAGGATCGCCGAACGCGCCCACCAGCTCCGCAAGCAGGAGGGCAGGTTGTCCGGTCAGGCGGCCGGCCAGGCCGCGCCCACGGTCCCTTCTTACGACCTGCTCGCCGACATCCTCGCCGTCACCAACGCCAGGGAGGAGAAGCTGTGGAACAGCGTGGTCGTGAACCGTCTGACCGAGCTGCGGCCAGACGCTTACGGCCAATGGGCTGACCTGGAAGACGACGCCAAGACGGCAACCTTGACGGCTCGGCTGAAGGAGTACGGCGTCAGGACCGAGGACACCTGGGGGCGTACGTCGAGCGGCAAGGGAGCAAATCGCAAGGGCTTCATCCGCGCCCACGTCACCGACGCCTGGTCGAAGAGGAGGGCAGGGAAGGGCTCGAACTAGCGGGTCGTCGGTACTGATGTTGTCCCGGGACGTCGTTCCCGGGACAGCCCAAAGTGAGCCGCTAGAGCGCTAGCTCCCAGGTCAGAACGGGTCCGGTCCGCTAGCGGCCCCGCTAGACCTCGCGGGGCCGCCCGCTAGAACATACGCCTTCAGCGTCTCCAGTTCCACCCGCACGGCACTGGGCCCGGCAAGCATCAGGGCGTGTACGGCGCTCACCTGACGAGCCGATGCCCAGACGCCTGACACGGGGGTATGGAACGGCAGGACCCTGATCGAGTGGATCTGGAACGCGGCCGGCTCCAGGTATCGCATGCCCCCGGTCCCGCACAGGTAGGTCGTGGCGCCGGTCAGCCAAGCGAGATCGGCAAGCCGCTGCGACCGTCCGCCACGCGCGAAAAGATCGCTGCTGTGCAAGACGCGGCCCGGCCACCCAAGCTCCTCCAGCAGCAGGCGGGTCGACAACTCAGTGATGTCCGCCAGCCGGTCGGTGCTCTCGAAGCGCGCGAGCAGGGGTTCGAGCCGCCGCTTGAACGTCCGCCAGTGGACGCTGCGCCGGTAGTGGTCGGCGAGGAGCTGTCCGACGCGACGTCGGCAACGGGCAGGATCAGCCAGGCGGGCTCCTCGGATTGAGGTCGATCGTCCGTGCGGCAGGTGGGTGGCGACGGACAGCCATTGCGTCTGGCGGGAGTCGTCGAGCGAGGCCAGGCGCGTGCGGTGCTGGTAGTCACGCCGAGCGAACTGCACGTCATCCAGCACGATCCAGTAGTCGGCGGTGAACAGCTTGGCCAAGGTCGACAGCCGGGGAAAGAGGTTGGGCTGGTGGATCGCGCACACCTCGCCATACGGCAGCTCAGGACGATATGAGTCTGCTGTCGAATCCGGCGCGGAGAAGAGCCTGGTAGGCATCGCTGACCTCTCCTGGTACGGGCTGCTCGATGGCGTAGCCGAGCTTGGGGTACTCGATCACGCGCTGGAGGTCGCCGACGAGCATGTCGACGACCAACTTCGGATCACCGATCGAGCTGACGTAGTCGTCCAGCTCCAGCGGCTCGGAGGCGCACACCACCTCGACCTCCGGCCACACCTTGCGCGCGGTGGCGTAAGCCCGGCGCTCCATGTACGGCTTGGAGATCAGCAGCACGGAAGCGGGCCGCACTCCGGAGTCCGCCAGGACTTGCCGCGACAGGCTGATGTTCTGCCCGGTATTGGTCGCGTTCGACTCCAGCAGGATCGCCTCGCTCGGCACGCCGAGTTCCATGGCGTGCTCACGATAGTGAACGGCCTCGCCACGGGGGAAGCGCGTTGCGGTCGTGGGGCTGGTGGCGCCGGAGAAGACGAGCAGGGGGAACCACCCGGCGCGGTACAGCTCGACGGCCGCACGCACGACGCCCAGATCGTGGCTGCCCAGGCCGATGGCCACATCGCAGTGGCGCAGGTCGTGGTGCATCTGGTGGTAGTCCCAGATGGTGCGGGCGTGCTGCCACTGCTCATCGGTGATGACCTGCTGCTTGACGCTCACTCGGCTGCTCCCTGATCGCCGTGGGAGGGGAAGACGGACGTTCCCCTGATGGGTCCGCTGGATGCCCTCGATGCTGCGCAGTTGGTGCGCGAGCCCGTGCTGCGCTGCCTGCCGCGCGGCATGGTCGAGGATCACCAGCCCATCATCCACGGTGTCCCGGTCGGAAAGCAGGATGTGGCCGTAAGCCGTCTCCAGCCGGACCCGCTGCATAGGCGCATCGGTGACGGCAGTGGAGCGGGCGAGGTCGATGAGGCGCAGGGCCTCCGGAAGATCGCCCGCGCCACGGTGGGCAAGGGCGAGTTTCTGATGCGCGACGGACCAGTCCTCGGGTTCGCCGATGCCCTCGAATTCTCGGATGGCGGTCGTCATCAGGCGGGCCGCGTAGTCGTTCTTGCCGTTCTTGCTCAGTGCGGTCCCGACCCACAATCGGGCGCGTGCCCGGTCGCGAGCGGAGAGCCTGTCATCGACGGCCAGCGCCTCGTACTCCTGGGCGGCTTCGTTCAACTGTCCCGACATCTCGGTGACGACCGCAAGCGAGAGGTCGAGCTGGGCGACGCGGCGGGGGATGTCGAGCTGGGTGTAGATGGAGCGGGCGTTGAGGTAGGAGCGGCGGGCGGACAGCGGGCCGGCCACCGCGCCCTGGTCGCGCTGGAGGTCGCCGAGCAACGTCGTGGACCGTGCGAACAGGTACAAGCCCTTGTCGTCCAGGGCGTGCGGATCGTAGAGGGTGAGCCATCGGTTCAGCAGGTCAGCGGCGTAGCTGAAGCTCTGGCGGCTGAGCGCGACCACGGCCCGGTCGAGATCGTCCGTCCACGTCTCGTAGTCCCAAGCCCGTGGTCCTACTCGGGTGACCCGTAGGCCCTGCTCCGTGTCCTGACCGAGTTCCAGGAGAAGGGTCTCGAACCGCAGATGGGCTGCCGAGTCCGCGCGAGCGAGCGCGGTATCCAGGATCGCCTGGGTATCAGGCCGCGGCCTGGTGGAGGCGCCGTAGTGGTCCCACTTCGCCACGGTGCGAGGGGCCACGCCAAGGTGCTGGGCGAACACGCGCACGCTCATCCGCAGCGCGAGCCGCAGAGCATGGGCTTCAAGGCCGGTCCACTCGTGCACGGTCGTCACGACGCTGCTCCCTTCCACGGCCATGGAAGCACGGAGAGGCACCGGGGACCTACGGAAGTGCAACGGAAGTGCGACAGCGGTTCGTATCCAGCCAGGTCAGCGCCGGTCATGCTTGAAGAGCAGGCCATCACCCCCGGTCAGGGTAAGGACGGCTACCTTGTGGACACTCACCGAACAACACGATGTGGACGGTCCGATCGTCTACGGCTACCTGCGGCTGCACCGCTCAACACCGGAACGGCTAGCCGCCCTCATGGTGACGCTCTCCCAATACTGCGATCAGCACGAGTTGCAGCTCTGTGGCGTCTTCACCGATCGTGGCGCGAGGTCAGTGGACAGCCCGGCCTTCGCCGGCCTGCTGGACGTGCTTCTGCTGTCGGGTGCTTACGGAGTCGTGCTGCCGACCGCGACTCATCTGGGCGGCAAGCAGATCGCCGGTCGGCGCCGACAGCAGGTGGCTGCAACTGGTGCGCGTCTGCTGTTAGTGCGTCCAGCTCAACCAGCACATCGAGCATCTTTGACGACCGACACACCTAGCCTGCCGAACTGCTGAGCGTGGCGTGGCGGCCGTTGGTCACGGCGCAGCGCATCTACGTGCGCCGCAACCGCCACGCCCCGTGCGGACGGCCCGGTGTCGTCTTCCCCGCCGTACCGCACGCCTGGCGCAGGCCGGGCACCCCGCTGCCCAGCCCGGCCTGCGCCTCCAACTCGCTGTACCACCCCTGTGGAGAACCCAATGGTCTTACTCGATGAGAACGCCGCCACCGCTGACGTGGTGGGCAAGAACTACGCCGAGAGCCTGCAACAGCGTTTGCCCGACTGGTGGGTGATGTACTCCCTCCGCGATCGTGGCCTCGTCGCGTTCTATGCAGGCCACTGTGCACCCGGCGGCATCTGGGTCACGGCGGAGTATCCGGATGAACTACTGCGCCGCATGTCCGATGCTGTCCAAGCGCAATGGCGGTCGTCACGTGCCGCCTACGACTTGTTCAGCCGCCCACCCATTCCCCAGGAGGCTGGCTGACTCCACTGAGCGGACGCCATCAAATTCCAAGCGCCGCGGGGCGGAGATGCGACCCCGTTTGACTCCCCGGAACTCTGACCAGGCGCAGCAGCTTCCCACAACCCCAGGTAAAGCCGCCGCGCCACCCGGAAGTGATCCACATGCAATTCCAGTGGAAACCGTACGTGTCCAGACCTGACGTGCTGGTGTGGGTGCAGGAGTCCTCGTGCTGCGGCGAGTACACGCTGCTGCATGAGGGCCGCGAAGGCGTCGTGACGCGATGGAGCAGAAGCGGACGCCGAATGGAGACCGGCCGAGGCCCCCACCTGCGAGCCCTCATTGTGTGGAAGCACCTCGTGGGCTGCCATCTGCACTACCGGCACGAGAAGCGGAAGCACCAGGTGACGTCGTGACCGTGCTCCAGTGGATCGGCCTCGTGTGGGCGCCGCTCACCCTGTGGGGCATCGCCCCCGCCCTGCGAACGAGAGCCCGAATCGCCGAGATCGGCTACCTGCGGACGTGCCGAGTTTGCCGAGCGCGCCGTGATGCCTACTGGCGGACGGAACGTGCGTGGCGCTACTGGTACGGCCCTGCGGGGCCACCCCTGATGATCCTCGCCGCGGCGACCGTCTGGTGGACTGCGCCGTTCCTGCCTGCCCTGCGCCGCCTCGCAGGCTTATCCGACCTCCCGCAGTGCGCGGGCCCATCCTGCGCCGCGCACAAGCTCTATGTCCCCGCCCAAGTGAGAAGGAGGTGAGGGCGTACCCCCACCGCACCACAGGTCCGAACCACATCCCGATGGGAGAACCAAGCACATGAGCATCACGGCGACGGAACAGCCGCCCCCCGCCGACATCATCGCCGGTGACCTGATCCACGATGACCTATTCGACCAGCTCGCCGCCCGCGTAGCTCGCGAGTACAACCAGCCCACCGAGTACGCCGGCCGCATCATCGAGCAGACGCTCCTGTTCCTGTACGCCTGCGCCCGCCACCCGGGCGCCGGCCTCACCCCGCCGCCCGAGGTGGATCTCGGGTGGCACGCCTTCATCCTCGACACGCACAACTACGCCGAGTGGTGCCAGCGCGTCGCGGGCCGGTTCCTCCACCACAATCCGGAGGAGCCCGGCGGCGACAAGGCGGCGTTCATGGCGCGGCTGGGCGACAGCATCGAGGCCATGCGCGATCTCGGTCTGAACGTGGACCCGGCACTGTGGCTGACCGAAGGAGAATGCAGCCAGTGCTACCAGGGCTGCGCCGACGACCCGAGCCCGGAAGGGATCACCGCATGAGCGCCCGCACAACCCGCCCCGCATGGGAGGACCTGCCCGACGCCGTCATCAACGCCGTCGAAGCGCGATTCGGTCAGGTGCTCAAGGCCGAGACGATGACGGGCGGCATCATGCCGGGCGTGGTCGCTCGCCTCGACATCGAGGGCGGCGAGCACGAGCGAGTGTTCCTCAAGGCGATCGAGAGGGACCACGACGCCGCCAAGCTGCACCTCCGCGAGCGGTGGGCGGGCGAGAACCTGCCCGAGGAGGTGCCCACCCCGCGCCTGCTGTGGTCCGGGACGCTTCACGGGTGGCACACGGCGGTGTGGGAGTACGTCAACGACCACGCCCGCCACGCTGACCTGTCGCCCGGCTCGGGCGACCTGCCGGCGGTGCTCGACACCATGGCGCTGCTCGGCACCATGCTGACGCCGTGCCCGAACGGGGCGATGCCCGTCTCGGACAACGTCAAGGCTCTGGTCGCCAAGGGCCGGGCGATGCTCGACAAGGCGAACCTGCCCAACCGGGAGCTGTACGAGGCGGCGTTTGAGTGCCTCGATCCGGCGCACCTGCGCGGGAACACGCTCCTGCACTACGACCTGTCCGCGAGCAACCTCCTCGTCGCCGGCAAGCGCGTCAAGGTCGTGGACTGGTCGTTCGCGGCCCGCGGCGCGGTCTGGCTCGACGCAGCACTCTTTGCGCCCCGCCTCGTCGAGGCTGGCCACGCACCGGGCAAGGTCGATGAGCTGTTGTCCACGCTCCCACCGTGGAAAGATGCGCCCCGCGTAGCCGTGGCCGGGGTCGCCGCAGCGTGGACTCTGTTCCGTGAATACAAGGCCCGCTTCGGCCCAGAGGAGATTCGCGACGCTCGCGCCCGAGCGGCTGAGGCCGGCCGTGCCTGGCTGGCCCATCAACAGGCAAGGGACTGAGTATCTCAGGGATGGCTCTGCTGCGGCCAGCGCAGGGCCATCCCTGATTTAGCACTGCGGCAAGGTAGGCAGGCAACTGCGCTCAACTTGACGGGATGTTGGGCTACTCTATGCCAGTGCTGTACCCGCCCAGCAATACATCAGCCACTGTCGTTGCGCCCGGCCCCGCAGACTTCCAGTTGCACACGATGGGTTGGAGAGCCTTCCAGGACTTAGTCGGCGTTATCTTGCGCGAAGTTATGGGACAGTCAGTCCAAGTCTTCGCGGACAGCAACGACGCTGGGCGAGACGGAGCCTTCTATGGTTCCTGGTCGTCTAGTGCTTCCTATACGGACGAACTAACAGAAGGCCCGTTCGTCGTCCAATGCAAGCATACGGCGCAAGCGGATACTACACTGTCCTTGTCAGATATCAAGGATGAGCTCGATAAGGTTTCTTCCCTAGTGCAAGGAGGGCTTTGCTCATCCTACTTGCTGGTTACGAATGCGCGAGTGACCGGGAGATCCGACGCACGGATACGAGAAGAACTTAAGAAGCGAGGCGTGAAAACCGCCCTGGTCTTCAACGGCTCTTGGGTGAATCAGACGATCGCGCAACACCGATCATTGCGGATGTTCGTTCCTCGCGTTTACGGCCTCGGCGATCTGTCGCACATTCTCGATGAGCGTGCCTATGCACAAGCGGAAGCCCTATTGGGGTACCTCAAAGAGGATCTCGCAACTTTTGTCATAACTGAAGCGTATCAGCGCGCCGCGCAGGCTGTCCGCGATAACGGCTTCGTGCTCCTGCTGGGCGAACCAGCTGCCGGAAAATCGCTGATAGCCGCAACGCTGGCTATGGCCGCGCTTGATTCTTGGGGATGCGTCACAGTGAAGGCCGATACTCCAGAGGAAGTGATAAAGCACTGGAACCCCCATGAACCAAATCAGTTCATATGGGTCGACGATGCTTTTGGAGCACTCCGCCACGAACGCGAACTGACAGACGAGTGGGCACGTCGACTTCCTAAGCTAATGGCAGCAATACGCCGAGGCGCCAAAATAGTTCTGACTTCACGAGATTACATCTACCGCGATGCGCGAGATTTTCTGAAGGAGTATGCCTATCCACTCCTACGCGAACAACAGGTTGTAGTTGATGTCGCCGAGCTTACCGCAGATGAGCGGCGACAGATTCTCTACAATCACATTCGCCTAGGCAATCAACCTGTCGAAGCAAGGCGTGCTCTTAAAGTGCATCTTGACGCCGCCGCCGACGTGCAACCATTTCGCCCCGAGGTAGCACGCCGCTTGGGTCATCAAGAATTCACGACCGGGCTCTCATGGACACACTCAGAAGTTGTCAACTTCATGAAGCATCCGATGAGCTTCCTGAAAGATATTTACAGCGGCCTGGATTTCTCACACAAGGCAGCACTAACACTCGTCCAATCTTCTGGCATGCTGCAATACCCACTCGACCTTACCGATCATACTATGCAGTCTGTGCTAGACAGTTATGGCGTCAGTGAAAGCACAGTCACTAACGCCCTCAAGTCGCTAGATGGCACCTTTCTGCGACTGTCCGCCACTCCAGGACAGCAAGAGGGGCGGGGATGGTCTTTCCGCCATCCGACACTTAGTGAGGGGTTTGCCGCATATATCGATGAAGATGTCCACCGAATTTCCATTCTTCTATCCGGCCTTAGCGATCAGGCGCTGTTGAACCAAGTCGACTGCGGCAGTGGCGACCATAAGGGAACCCTCGTCGTTATCCCGCCAGCGCTCTATCACCACGTGGCAGAACGCCTTGCTGGATCAAGGCCGTCCCGGTCAGGCGACTTTCAAGAGTACTTGCGCTGGAACCAGTTTTTCGTCCGAAGATGTTCGCTCGACTTTCTACGGACATATACAGACGTCGACCCCGGTTTTATCGAATCCCTTCTGCGATTCACTGCTTATCTGAATGCAGTCGACCAGCCCAAGATTTTAGCGCGGCTACACCAAGCAGGACTACTGAATTCTGATCATCTACAGCGCATACTGAACCGGCTACGCGAACTAGCGATTGAAACCCCTGACGCAGCATGGCTCGATCTAGAAGAGTGGAAAGTGCTGACAAGCGTCGAAGATCGCTCATGGCTGATGCAGGAGGTACGACGAGAGCTTGTGCCGAGGCTAGATGATTGCCTAGAGGATTGGCAATCCAACGAGCCCGACGACGAGAATCCGATCTACTATTACCAGCGTCTCGAAAGCGCGCTTCGCCGCTACCGTAGGGAATTGCTGAATGACACAGAAGCAGTTGCTCTTATCGATGAGGCGCTAGAAAATTCATCCAGAGCATGCGAAGAGGCCGCAGAGCACTACGTTGACCCAGATGACGACACCGCAGAGTCGGAGAAGCCATCAACCTATGGACGTGATGGCGCTCATCGTTCGCCACGCACACAAGTGGAAGGCCGCAGCATTTTCGATGATCTGGATACATAAAATTTGATTCTGCTGGAGATGGGTCGATAATCAGGACGCCAGCATCGGCACCCTGTCCTGATACACACAGCGACCTTGGTCCGTATCTCCGAACCGTCGCTTATGGCCACTACCGACCTGAATGGCCGAGCCATATTCAGATGTGAGCCTAGCGAAGACAGCCGTCCAGATGCCTGCATGGAAAGCAGCAGCGAAGCGGCTGGTACCGCCGAGCATCACATGGAGGATGGCCAGCGGTTCACCCACAGGCACTCCACCCGCCTTGCGCCCGTCCTATTCGAGACGTGCGCCGTCACGGAAGTCTCGTGGCGCATCCAACGCAGCCTCTCGTACGGCGAGCCGGCCGCCGCATATCCGGACAGCAGGACCGTGGCCGGGTGATCGATCAGGGTCTCGATCAGGTGCTCGTGGAATGCCACCGCCCCGTTGTCCGTGGCGTAGTTGCCCTTGCTTGCCCGAGCGTCATTGAGGTACGGCGGATCTAGGTACAGCACCGCTTCGGGGTCGCGCCACCGCTTAATCAGATCCAGTGCGTCCATGTTCTCGACCTCAACTCCGCGAAGCCGTTCGGCGACGGCCGCCAGGCGCTCATCAACCCGCCGCACGAACGTCGCGGCCTTGCCCCTGCGGCGCGGCCCGGAGGTCGAGAACCCCACGCGCGTGGTGCTCGCGTTGTATGCCAGGGCGCACCTGGTGAAGAACCGGCGCGCCCGTTCGATCTCGTCCGCGTGGCCGTGCTCGCTGTCCCGGCAGAATAGGTACTCGTCGCGGGCGTACGGTGTGAGCTGAAGCCGCGCGACCAACTCGTCATGCCGGTCGCGCAGCACTCGCCAGAAGTTCACCACGTCGCCGTTGAGGTCGTTGATGACCTCGGTTCGCGACGGAGGCTTGGCCAGCAGGACCGCACCAGATCCCACGAACGGCTCAACGTACGTGATGTGGTCGGGCACGAACGAGAGAATCCACGGCGCAAGCCTGGACTTGGCCCCATAGTACGGGAATGGGGCCTGGTGCTTGATCGGCATCGTTGGTTACTTGCTCCGCTCGATCGTGCCGAGCCCGACCTTGGCCAGGAGCGACTGAACAGCCGGCAGCGCCATCACGCGCGCCAGACCGCCAGCGACAGCCAGCGCGCCCGCGACCCACGGCAGCGTGGCCGGGATGCCGGCTACCTCCACCACGTTGGGCAGCACGATGGCGATGGCCACGAGCGTCTGCAGAACGGTGCGCAGGCTGCGCTTGGTTTCGACGGACATGAGCCCTCCCAGGGCATCAGAAGAACAAGAGCGTCAGCCGCTCGGCGGCCACCAGGCGTTGAAGCCGGGCACCGCACGAGCGGCCTGCTCGTCGGGGAAGAGATAGACGTGCGGCCTCCAGACGGTCTCAGGACCGTCGTGGAAGACGTGAAGGTTCACCAGCCACACCAGGTGCGCGCCGAGCTGCATGCTGGACCACACGCGCGTGACCACCGCGCTCACGGTCTCCGCGCCGTTGTGCACGCCGAGCAGCCCGCGCACCTGGACGAAGGAGCCAACGACAGGCCGCGACATGGCGGGCCCGCGTCAGGACGACGGTGCGGTGCACGCCAGAGTGGCGGCCGACGCCTGCCAGGTACAGCTGTAGGTTCCGGTCGGCAGCGTGAGCTTGAACGCCTTGTCGATGCCGCGCGGCGGCGTCTTGATGGACGGGTGGTCGACCGTGGGCATGGACACCTTGGCCTCGCCCTTGCGGCACTTGCCGTACTGGCTCTTGACCAGGTTCTTCGCCTCCAGTGTGCGCGTGTAGCCGCCGTTCTTCGTGTTCGCGCACAGGCCCACAACCTTCGGCGCGGCGGCCGACGTGGCGGCGTACGCGCCGACGCCCGCCGAGCCGGCGAGCAGCAGCGCCGCGGCGGCGACCGCGAGAGCCTTCCTCATGCCTTCTCCTTCGTTCCCGGCTCCCACACCCACGTGAGGAGCCACGTCTCCGCGTTGACGCGCCCATTCACCGGCACGCCGACCTTGGCCTGCACCTGCTCGCACGCCCGTCGACAGGCCGGGCCGTACCAGCCATCGACGACCAGGCCGGACACGAACCGCTTGCGGACCTGGGCCTGCCATGTGCTCACGTCCTCGCCGGTCATCAGCGGCAGCGTCAGGCGCAGCACGCGGCCGGGGAAGTCGGGCACGCCCGCGTTGCCCGGCAACGGCTTCGGCTTCGGCGGCTGGTCGACGCCAGTCATCAGCCGCGCCACGTCCGTCCGGAAGCCCGCCATGTTGATCGAGTGCGGGTCGGGCTTGCCGCGCTGGACCTCCTTGTGCCCCTTCACACTGTTCGGGGCCAGGCCGTACACCCTGCACAGCGCGGCGCACAGCCGCTTGTAGGCGTCGAGCTGGACCTTCGGCCACGGGGCCCGGCCGTCGTTCTCTGCCTCGATCCCGATGGCGTTCGAGTTCGAGTGATTCACGCTGGTCGACGGCGCGTTGTGCCAGCACCGCCCGGCCGCCACCACGAACACCCGGCCGTCCTTCCGCAGCCAGATATGCGAGAGCGGCCCGTCCAGGCCGGGCCGCCCGTCCCTCACGACGTGGAGGTCATCCCAGCCGGCGGTGTGGTGCACCACAATGCCCTTCACCCCAGGCTGCTCGCCGTGCCCCCGCGTCTTCCAGCCCGCCACCTCCATCACGTCGAGCCCGGCGCCGCGCGCCACATCGGCGAGCTGCGTCAACCACGGCATGTCACCCTCCTGTCATCTGCTGAATGATCGAGCCGAGCAGCCCGCCGCCCGTCGCAGCGGCGCCGGCGGCGATCCACACGACGCGCTCCAGTCGCCGGATGCGGGTTTCGTGGTCGTCGCCCCGGCTCATGGCGGCATCGAGCTTGACCTCGATCCGCGTGAGGCGTTCCAGGACCTCGGTGTCCGTGGACACGTCGCCCTCCTTGGTCATGGGTCAGGCCGTGGTCTCGTAGAACCCGCTGGCGGTGATCGACCGGCCAGCCGTCGACGCGCCCCACGTGTACGGGACGGTCCGGCTGATCGCGGCATCGGCCGGGGTGGTGAACCACATCTCGATCCCAACGTTCTGCGACACGCTGAGCGGCCACTGAAACCCGTTGGGGCTCGTGCATCGTGCAGAGCCCGCCTGGTCACCGACGATGGGCAGTCCAGGCGGGAAGCCGAAGAACCAGATCCCGGCGTCCGTGGGAACAGGAGTCGTCGATCCCCAGGCGAATCGGAACGCCCAGAAGATCAGCCTGCCGACCTTCTTGTACTTGCCAGTCAGGGTGCCATTCCCGATGGTGGCGGCCACAGCGCCCGCCTTCCACGTCGGGGTGTAGGGCGTCCAAGGGCCCTCCAGGTTCATCGCCCGGTCGTAGACCTCGATGTCCCAGAACGCCTTGTCGATGAGCTGCCCCTCGGCGGGGCTCACCGGGTCGGCCACGATCGCCTCCTGCTACGTGATACGAGTCGTCACGCCCAGCTCGGACGCGCCAGGCACGCCGAGCCACCACCCGACGCCGAAGGCCACGGGCGAGGTGTTGAACGTGATCTCGTGGTGGTTGAACATGATGGTCTCCGCGTAGCCCTCCACCCGGACCGCCGCGGCGTTCGCCGGCGAGCCGGGCGGCAGGTCGTTGACCTGCATCACGCCGGAGATGTCGAGCCCGAGCATGTCGGCGTGCTCGGGTATGGCGTTGGTGACCACGCGGACGCTCGTGATGCGCGGTCTCGGGTCGGCCCCGGTCTGGACGCGCCGCTGCGCCGCCTCCAAGGCGTCGGAGTCGGTGCCCCACGGCAGCGTCTTCTTGACGGCGTACCTGCCGTACTCGGCGATGCTGGCCTCATCGGTCACCCGCTGTTCCGCGCCGCCCTCGCGGCTGTGGGTCACGTCGTTGACGAGGTGCTGGTCATCGTCGGACCAGCGCAGCGCGTCCTCCCGGATGGTGCCCGAGAGGATCACTGAGACGGCCTGCGTGGTGCGGCTGGCGCGGGTCTCGAACACCAGGCGGCCATCGTCGCGGGCGGCGTAGATGAGGCCGCCCTCCACGTCGGCCACCTCGCGCAGGACCTCGATCGGTGGCTGGCCGCTGGTGGCCTGCGCGCCGATCTGGACGCTGCTGTCGCCCAGGACCAGGCCGTCAATGCCGAGCAGGCGGCACAGCCGGTTGAACCGCTGGACGGTCGTCTCCGAGCTGCCGTTACCTGCGCTCCAGACGTTCGTCCAGTCGGGCATGGTGCCGCGCTTGGCGTACCAGACGTGCGCGAGCGTCCCGGCGTACAGGTTCGGCGTGCCGTTGTGCGTGAGCCCGCCCGCCGTCAGCAGGTTGTAGAAGATGGCCGACTCCATGTTCGGCAGGGCGAAGGCGTTCGCCGTGGGCCCGCCGTCGATCCAGGCCCACACCGCGTTCTGGCCTGGCCACCGGCTGACCGCGATGAAGTGGGTCAGCCCGTTGGCCAGGTTGCCGCTCATCGCCGACGACGAGGTGTCCGGGCTGGAGCTGTTGTACCAGTACGCCCGAGCGCGGAGCTGCCCGCTCGCGTTCAACCCCAGTGCCAGCGAGATCACGTCGTACTCGGTGTACCGCAGTTGCAGGAGGTCGCGGCCGGGCGTGCTCGTGGTGAACCAACAGGCGAGCACCCATTCGCCGGTCTGCGGCAGGAGGGGAACCTCCGCGCGCAGGCCCTTGCCCTCCGTGGCCGACGCCGGGTTGAACACCACGGCGGCCAGACCGTCAGTGCCCGGCCCGGTGCCCTGGCCGAAGTTCACCGACCCGCCCGCGCCGGCCACCTGGTAGACGGTGAGCGGCGGCCTGCCCTTGCCCGACGTGTCGCCCGCGGAGCTGCCGGACGACTCGCCCAGCGTCCAGTAGCCATCCGGTTCGAGCGCGAGCATTTCCTCCTCCAGGAGCGAGCGGAGCGGCGAGAGCCTCCCCAGCCGCTTGAAGGAGTCGGTGGCGGTGATGTGCGAGATGACCACCCGGCCGCCGCCCTCGAACGTCACCGGCCACTCGTTGACATAGCCGAAGAACCGCGAGAACCGCGCGGTGATCCGCGTCGGCCCGTACGCCGTGGCGGTGCTGCCGTCCTCCACCTGCACGCAGTCGACCCACGCCGTGCCCGTGGCCGCCGTGTCGTCATCCACGGAGAGCAGGTGAGTCGTGGCGGTGGCCGTGAAGGTGACCGTGATCCGCTGCCAGGTGCCGGTCCCCATCGTGAACGGCCCCGAAGCCAGGCCGGGGACGGTCAGCCGCACCGCTGGAGAGCCCGCCCCGACGTACACGTACGCCGACGCGGTGTACGTGCGGCCAGGGGTCAGCCCGGTCATGTCGGTCGAGACGAAGGAGTTCGCGGCGCCGCTCCAGTCGATCCGCAGGCTCGCGGTGCCGCCCCCGGCGATGCCCGGCGACCAGCTCGGTTGCTGGTAGATGTTCGGCCCTCCGCTCACTGGGGCCGACCTCCAGCCCGCCGCGCCGGCCTCGAAGCTGCCGTTGGCGATGGACAGCCACGAGTCGACGACCTCCACCGATGCCCGGATCGGGCGGCCCTTGCGCACGTTCGGGTAGTACGGGCTGGCCGGGTTGCCGGGGGTGAACCTGCCGTCGTTGTTGAGCGCGAACGCGAGCGTCCCGGCCTGCACCTGGTCTTGCTCGTCGCCCCGGCCGCGCACGATCCGGATGCCCTCGCCGACGCGAACCCAGGGCGTGATGTCGGTCCAGGTGCCGGGCTCGAACTCGATCTCGATCAGCGGCTCGAACTCCATCAGAACCCCAGGGAGACGCGGCCCGTGTCGCGGGCGTACTTCTTGAGCACCTTCTCCACCTCTCGCGCGACCGCCAGCGGGTCGAGCGCGCCCGTGATCTGGAAGACGTAGGTGTCGCCGCCGCCTCGGCCCAGCGGCGTTACCTGAGCGCCGCGAGGCAGTGACACCAGCTCGGGGCCGGCCTCGCCGACGACGGCCAGGCCCGCGCCGACGATGTTGCCGCCCTTGGCCAGGTAGGGGATTTGCGGCACACCGACCGTGAACCCGCCGAAGCTGCCGACGTACGGGATGTCGACGCGCGGCAGGGTGAACGACAGGCGGTTCCACCCGGAGATGATCCAGTTCACGGCGGCCTTGAAGCCGTTCACGATGCCGTCCCACATGCCGCGCGCCCCTGCCGTGATCCGGCCTGGCAGGCTGGTCACGTCATTGACCAGGCCGTTCCACCAGCCCCGGATGCCGCCGACGACAATGCCGGTCTGGCGCTCGACCTCCGACCAGACGCGGGTCATCCAGTCGCCCGCCGTCTGCGAGGCTCGCGCCACCAGGTCGAGCACGGGCACGAGGTTGTCGACGAGCAGCCGGACCAGCCAGGTTGCCGCCTGGACGACGCCGGTCAAGATCGGCACCCAGAGTTGGATCTGTTCGGCCGCGATGCGGATCAAGGGCGGCAGCAGGGGCAGGACGGACACGACCAGCTCGCCGAGCACACCGAGCAGTGGACTCAGGGCCGACACCGTATCGCCCAGGATCGGCCCGAGCTGCGCGAAGACGGGCCGCAGCCCTGTCGAGAGCTGGAGGACCAGGGAGCTGACCAGGCCCAGCAGGGGGCCGATGATCGGCGCTCCGAGGTCGATCAAGCCGGACAGGAGTGGCCCGAGCGCGGAGACGAGCATCCCGACATTTACGAACAGTAGTTCGAGTTGCGGCGCGAAACGTCCGGCAGTCTCTGCGACCATGAGCATGGTCGACGCCAGCGCGGCCAGCACTGGCCGCAAGCCAGCACCGAGCGCCACGAGCAGCGGCGTCGTGGCCTCCGTGATGGGTCCGATCGCGTCGACCAAGGGACGTAGGCCAGCGATCACGGACGACGCCATGGACAACACCGCAGGTCCAAGCGCTGTGAACGCGCGAGACAAGCTCTCTCCCAGCGGCAGCAGGAGAGTACGCGCTTCCGACGCGATGGCCAGCAGGTACGGAATCAGCGGCGCGGCGGCGCTCTGGACAACCGCTTTCGTGTCCGCAACCAGACCACCGAACGCGGCCTTGACGTGCTCGTTCGCCGCGACCGCTGCGACGCCCAGACCCAAGATGCCCAGGCCCAGCCCGGCCACGGCGACCGCCAGCCCGGCGAACGAGGCCACACCGACCACCGACAGCACGCCGAGCGCGGCCGACAGCACGCCCACGCCCGACGCGGCCCGGCCTGCGCCGGCCATGATGGTCGACTGGAGCTCGCGCGTCGCCTGCGCATCGCCCCGAAGGGTCTGCGCCAGATTGGACCTGGCCAGAATGGAGAAAAGCAGGGATGTGTCCCCCACGGGTCACCTCCCCTGCGACTGGACCGCACGGGCCGCTTCCTCGGCGGCCTGGTTACGCTGGTCGATGTAGGCGACCGCCCGGAGCAATTCCTCGGCGGTCAGCAGCTCGCGTTGCTCCCACGGGCGGATGTGCAGGACCTCGGCTATCGCGAAGGCGTATCGTTCGCGTAGGTCTGCGAGGGGGCTTTTCCCTCGGGCTCGGGGTCGCGCTCCGTGGCCTCCGTGATGGCCAGGTCGAGCGCGGTCATCACCTGGGCGCGCTGGTCGGCGGGCAGCTTGGCCTTGGCCGCGCGGTTGCGCATCGCGGTCAGCTCATCGAGCGTGTTCTGTACGACCAGCTCACCGGCCATGAAGTCGGGCACGTCCTCCCACCGCAGGCCGTAGTGGCGAATGGTGAGCAGGTGCCAGAGCAGGACGCGGCGGGCGCGGATGCTGCCGGACTGGACAGCGCCGAGCCATGCCTCCCACGACTCGCCCGCGCGCCGCTCGATCATCTCGGCCTTGCTTGCGGGCACCTTGCGCGGGTCGAACTCCCACCGCTGCTCGTCGCCGTTCTCGGGCTGGTAGATGACAATCACGCTGGTCAACCTCTCTGTGCGCGGTCTGCAATCCTGCGGGCGGTGTCGTTCATGGCCGCTACGACGGCAGCGCGGAACTCGGCGCGGCGGTGACGTAGCGGGTCGTCGAAGTAGTGCGGCTTGCCGAACTGGATCACCCACGTGTTCCGCCCGAACACCCGATGACGCCAGCCCTTCGCCTGGTTGAGTCGCTTGGGCGCGTTGGCGAACCCGCGCACGGCCGGGGTCTTGCGAGCGCGCACGCGGACGCCGGCGGCGAACCCGGAGAGCTTGACCTGAGTGGTCACCTTCCGGGCGGCGGCCCGGCGTAGCGATTCCTTGCCCGGCCGGAGACTGCCGGAGGACATGGAGAGCAGACCCGACTTGATCTCGGCGACGGCGGGCACGAGCGGCACCTTGAGCGCCCGGATCAGGTCACGGCGCAGTTCCTTGCCGTCCTCCTCCTTGCGCAGCGCCTTGCCGAGCTGCACGAGCGAGTCGGCGTCGGCCCGGATCTCCACCGGCTACGCCACGGCGCGCGTGATTGCCCCGGAGGTCGGCCACGACACGTCGACCTCGGCGACGTCACCCACCGAGCCCGCGAGCGGCTTCCAACTCTTGATCAGCACGAAGCCCGTGTACTTCGGATTGGACGGGCCGGCCGCCGCGTTGTCCGCTCGGACCTCGAACGCCTGCGGGGTGCGGGTGAGGAACAGCGGCCACATGGTGGCGTCCAGCTCGGCGGCGGCGTAGTCCTGCTTGAAGACCGCGCCGAGCGACCCGGATGCCAGACCGCCGAGCACTTCCTTCCACCCGAGAGACGCGAACGTGGTCACGTCCTTGTCCTCGATCTCCGCGACCAGCTCGACCTTGGACGTGCGGTCGGACAGGTCGTTGCCGCCGATCGAGAGAAACGAGGCGAGCAGCACCATCTTGGCCACGTGGGGCCCTCCTTACGAGCAAAGATCAATGACGCGTCAGGCGATGCCGAGCGCCGAGAGGAACAGGAAGGACGGCGACGTGCCCGCGACGGTCCAGGCGATGCGCCACCAGGTGTCGCTCACGGGGCCGGCGACGGTGACGAGCTGCCCGCGCTCGTCGTCGGCGGTGGCGGCCGTGAACGTCGCCCTGATCGTCGGGGCCGTGAACGCCTCGTTGGCCGCCGACTCCACGCGGAGCGTGATGGACGGCGTTGTGCCCGCGACGGAGAGCACGTGAAGCGCCGCGTGAAGCCGCTGAGACGCGTTGAGAGGACCGAGATTCCGGGCAGCTCCTGAGCCTGCCGACGATCGTGGGACGCCTGGAGCGTGCACTACGACACCTCGCACGAGCGGCCCCGACGACGTGGCCTTACTCTGCCACGGCGCGACCTCGCCCACGGCCTCACCGAGCGTGTACGACGAACGCCGAGCGCCGGTGAACCACGCCAGCGAGCCCACGTCGGCCGACTCCGGGCAGGCTGTCCATGGCTGTTGCCTGCGGTTGACCAGGCCGTCCCACGAGGCGGGGTCGACAGCCTGAACCGCCGCCGCGGCATCCTCTCCGGCTTCCCATTGGCCCGCCGCCTCGATCCCGGTGGAGAACAGCCCGCCGAGCAGCGCCGTCCACCCCTGGTCGCCAAAGGCCGTGGTGGGCTTCTCCTCGATCTCGCAGTTCAGGGTGACGCTGTTGTTGACGCTGGTCAGGTCGACCGGCCCGGCGAACAGGCGCGCGTCGAGCAGCACGAAGCCCGGCATGGTCATCCCCTCCCGATCACGCGGACGATCAGCTCCGCGCCGTAGTACTGGACCTCGCCGACCTGGTACATCCGGTACGCCTGCACGCGCATCAGGTGCAGGTCATCGCACAGGCCGTCGAGTGCGAGTTCGCCCGGCGCCCCTCGGGCGGCCACGAGCGCCGCCTTGATGGAGTGCGGCCCGGAGCCGGCCAGGTAGCGGTCTAGCGCGGCCTGGCCGCTGCGGTCGTCGGCGCGCGAGACGAGCAGACGGCATGTGACCTCGATCTCGTCGAGCCCGCGGCCGAACGTACGGTCGAACGTGATCTCGACCTCTCCCGCGTAGAAGCACGGCTCTGGGCAGGAGTCGGGCACGTAGCCGAAGCAATTCAGCGAGGGGACGCCAGCCTTCACGGCCCGCGCGAGGCCCTTGCGGACTGCGCCGACATCCATCACGCACCCCCGAACCCCGGCAGCCGGTACGGGTCGACGAGCGACCTCAGATCGGGGTCCAGGTGTGGAACCCGGACAAGCCCCCACTCGGCGTTGCCCGCCACACCCTCGGGCGAGTCCTTGCGCCGGTAGAGCCGTGACGCCTGGAGTAGCGTTGCCTGCTTGACTCCGGCCGGGATGGCCGGCCAGCCCCAGAACGCAGTGACTCGGACGGCACGGAAGAGGCTCCACCAGGAGTAGCGGCGTTCGAGCGCCGTGATCGGCCAGCCCTTCGCCGTGGCGTTCTCGGGCATGGTCTCGTAGCCGAGTGGTTCGACGGTCTCGAACGTCAAGCCGTCGCCGACCTCCACTACCAGGCCGTCAGTGGTGGCGATGTCGTCAACCACCAGGGCCTCCGACCACTCCTCGCCGCGCACGGTCCGGCCGCGCACCCGGAAGAGGCGGGCGGACGGCTCGTTGTCCCGGCTGAAGGTCATGCGGCCAGTCCGGTTGTGGATGTGCTCCTCAGCGGCGGCGATGGCCTGGGCCAGCAGGGCATCGCGCTCGTCGTCGGTGATGCCGAGCGCGGTCTTGAGCGTGGTCAACTCGATGTAGGCCACGCTGGTTACTTCCGCTTCGTCCTGGCCGCCGTGGTGCGCTTCGCGCCGGGGTCCACCGTGGCGGTCTCCACGGGCGGCGGCACGGCGGGCTCCTCCTGGCGCTCGTCGACCTCGGGCCGGGCCTGGCGGCCCCGGATGCGGGTCGGCTCGGCGCTGAACAGGTCGGGCCGCTCGACGACCAGCGGCGCGGCGTCGTCCCATACGTCGCCGTAGCTCAGCGGCGACTGGCCCTGTGACCAGCGGACCACGCAATCCTGCTTGACGTACACGACGCCCATGTCCTTGCCTCCTGGCATGGTGCGGGGCCGCGCACGACCGGTCGTGCGCGGCCCTTGATCTGTGGTGGGGTTCGGAGTCCGAGCTGGTCAGCTCGTCTTGTTGCGCAGCAGGCGCAGCCCGGCGTCGTTGATCGAGTCGGCGCCGACGCGCGCCCACGCGAACCAAGCCCGCTGGCCGGTCGGGACGACGTTGCCGCCCGCGCCCGGAGCGTCGAACACGTGCGGGATGAGTTCGATGCTCATGCCCGCACGCTGGGCGATCAGGTAGTTCCGCCAGTCGCCCACGACCGCCAGGGCGGCGGCGGTGGTGCCGGCCGGGAGCGCGCCGAAGTAGTCGTTCAGGTAGAAGCGGCGGCCCTTGAGGACCATCACGCCCTCGGCGGTGAAGTCGACGGTGAACGCCGAGTCGTTGCCGCCCGCGCCGAGCTGCTGCACGGCGTTGTTCACGTCGGTCGAGCCCATCCACGCGGCCCGCGCGTTGCGGTAACGAATGGGCAGCGCGGCCCACAAGTCGTTGATGTCGGCCGCCGTGATGGTCCCGGCCGTCGCGGTGAACACCGCCGAAGAGGTGCCGGTCAGGGCCGTGACGATACCGGTCGGCTCGTTGGTGCCCGTGCCGGTCGTCAGCTTGTTCACCAGCAGCTCGGAGTAGCCCTCGCCGAGCAACGTGGACATCTCGCCTGCGAAGCCGGGGTAGTCCTGGTCGACTTCCAGCGAGTACGGGATGTAGCCGTCCGCGCGGTGGACGGGCACGCTGGGCTGCACCAGGCTCGGCGAGTTGTCGGAGGCGGGCGCGGCCTCCGTGCGGAACTGCCAGGTCACACCTGCCGAGCTGACGCCGTTCCACCGGTCGGTGGTGATCGTCTCGACCCTGGCCAGCGAGAAGAAGTCGTTCGGGCTCCCCTGCGCCGTGAGGATGATCGTCGGGTCGATCATGACCGGCACGCCGTAGCCGCCGCCCGCATCGACCCCGATGGACATGGCCCGGTACTCCTCCCAGCGCTGAACCGCGCGGGACTGCTCGGGCGTGAGCACGGGCGTGTTCCTGGTCACCAGACGCATGAACGCCTCGCGGTAGTCCGGGTTCTCCGTGACCAGGAGGCGGCGGGCCAGGTAGCTGCCGTCCACGTTGTCGTTGCGGGTCTGGAGCAGCCGCTCCACCCGCGACCGCTGCTCGTCGGCGAGGTGGCCGCCATGCTCGTCGTCGCCGAGCACCGCGCGGGCCTGGTCAACCAGCTCCCGGTGACCCATGCGGGTCGGGTCCTCCGTGAACGGCGTGACCTTGACGCCGACCTGCGCCGTCCGCCAGCGGGCGCGCGAGGCGGCGACCGTCTCGCGCCGCTCCGCCTCGTCGACTTGCTCGCGGAGGTCGGTCTCCTCCGTGTCCAGCTCTGCCCAGCGCGCGGACTGCTCGTCGTTCAGAGCGTCATCGCCCGCGGCCTCGTGCAGCTCGCGCCGCTCCGTGGCGATGGCCTCCAGGCGGGCGCGCATCTCCTCCAGCGTCATCGTGACGCCTCCCTCTTGCTCAGGTACGGGTACAGCCGCTCGCGTCGTGCGCGCGGCGACAGCCCGGAGTGGCGCGCGGCCGGCTCCTTGGGATCGGTGGGTGCGGCTGCCGTTGGCTTCCCAGTGCCTCGCGGCGGCTGGGGTGCGGCGGCAGTGCGAAGGTCTGCGACGCGGGCGCTCAGGCGCTCCACGTGGGTCGGGTCAACGGACCGGAGGTGTTCGTACCAGTCGTCGGTCATGCTGCGGATGCCCGCGCTGGCGGCCGGGTTGGCGGGCCAGGTCACCGGCCCTGTCTCCAGGAGACGGACCTCGGTCACGGTGCGCTCGGGCAGGCCCTCGGGGTTGTGGTCGCTGACGCCGGGCTCCTCGTTCCAGGTGTGTTGGAGCACGTGGAACATGAAGCTGGAGCCGTACGCCCCGGCTTCCAGGCCGGGCAGTAGGTCCCGGTTGAACGAGGTGTCGAACAGCGGCACGTCCGCGACCGGCGAGTCTGCCTCCTCGGCCAGGCGGGCGGGCACGCCCAGGAGCTTCTGGCCGATGGTGTAGTCCCGGCCATGGTTGAACATGATCTTCACGTCCTGGCCGCGTTCGGCGATCGTCTTGGAGAACGCGCCGGGGGCCATGCGCTCCATGAAGTCGCCCTCCCACCAGGAGGAGATCCGGTACCAGACGTTGAACGGGGCGAACCGCAGCGTCAGCGTGGGCATCGGGGCGTCGTCGGCTCGCGCCACGCGGACCGGCGCGCGGACGGCGCGGACCAGCGTCAAGTCCCGTAGCGGCTCCATCAGGTGTTCCCCTTGTCGTCGTTCGCGGCAGGCGTGGCCGCCGTAGTCGGGTTCGGTTCGTCGCCCCACGGGACAGGCGGCTGGTCCTCGATGGCGCGGACCTCGTTGACGGTCTGCCAGCGGTTCCGCAGCGCCAGCTCGTGAGCCTGGAACCGCGTCAGGGTGGTCGACTGGAGCAGCGCGTCACGGTTGAATCGGACGTACTGGCCGCGCGGCAACATGCTGGTGAGCACCCGCTCAGCCCGCCGCAACCAGCGGTTGAGCGCGTACACGAGCAGGTGCGTGGCCCGGCTCTCGACGTTGGAGTACGTCATGGAGCCGCCCGACTCGTAGCCCAGGACCTCTGCGACGCCGGGGCCGAAGATGCGGGCGCACTCGGCGTCGGTGTAGCGGTGCGTCTCCAAGAACTGCGACTCTTCCGGGGCCACCTGGATCTGCTTGTACTCCCAGCCCTTCCCGAGCACGACGGGCTCTCGGGAGCCGCGCAGCGCCGCCAGGAACCGCCGTTTGGCCTCCTGCGCCAGCGTGGGCGTCATCTCCGTCTCGGAGTTGGTCAGCATGCCGCCCGGGTGCGCGCCGTCCTGGAACCACTGCGCCCCAAACCTGGTCACGGCGATGTCCAGGCCGATCGTGGTGGCGTGGTGCGCCACCGGGGACAGCCCGAGCACGACGCCGGGCAGCGGGTAGGCGCGCGAGTGGAACAGGTCGCGCTTGGGGATGTCCCGGCCGTCGAACGCGAACTTGGGCTCGCCGTCGATCAGCCGCCCGGACACGTGGTCGGGGTGCAGCAGCTCGATCGCCGTGGCGTAGTCGCCGCGCCGGTCGCGCGCCCGGACCATGCCGAAGCCGTTGCCGCGCAGCAGCCAGGACATGACGAGCTGGTATAGCCAGTCCTCCGCGCCCTGGCCGTCCGCGCCGGGGTCTTGCAGGTGCGGCGGCGTGCGCAGCCTCTCCCGGTCGACGCCCAGGCCGCGCAATACGTCGAACGGCATCTCGCTCACGAGCGACGCCAGCAGGTCGGTCGACGCCCACACGGCGACGGCCTGGAGCGACTGCTCAGCCCTGCTCAAGTCGACCTGATCGAACTTGGACTCGACGAACGCAGGCGGGAGAATCACCTCCCGGCGCTCGCGGTGCGGCCGGCGCCCGGAGAAGAGGCCCACTACAGCCTCCCGTCGAGAATGAGCAGGAACACCCCGGCCGCTACGAGCGCGGCGGCGAGGGAGACGAGCGCCAGGCCCACGCAGACGAGCAGCGCGCCCGCCAGGCCCAGCCAGGTCGAACGGGCCCGGCGTGCGACCTCGCCGACCAGCGTGGCGGCCCACAACAGCAGCGAGCGCATGCGGCCCTCCAATCAGAAGATGTTGGCCAATGGGTCGTACTTCTCGCGCACCACGTGGGCGCGGGTGACGAACGCGGCACGCGCCAGGGTGATCCCGACCAGGGGCGAGATGTCGACGTTCGACAGGCGGCGGCCCCAGGCCCAGGCATCCCCGAGCGGGCGGGTCTTCGCGCCTCGGAGGGCGTCTGTCGTCTCCTGCTGGTCGATGTGCCGCATGGTCGACTGCGCCACGGCGTCGACGAGCTGTCCGCACGCGGCGGCCACCTCCCCGGCCGTGGGTATGAACAGGTCTCCGCGCTTGGGCTTCTCGGGGTCGTCGGGCGGCTTGATCCCGACCTTGGCCAGGTCGACCAGGAGGGAGCCCGCGGGGCCCTTCGCGTCCAGCCCGATCGCCACGGGGTTGTGCCGCTTCTTGAGCTGGACCAGGCGCTCAACGACCCAATCGGTTCCCGGACGGCGGTCGATCACCTCTGCGTGGCCCAGCTCGTCACGGCGCAGGCCGTACAGGGCGATGCTCGACATAGCCCGGTCAGGGGTGATGTCGACGGCGATGGCCAGCGGCCCGCTGACCCGAGAGTCCAGGTCGGCCAATGCTTCCCAGTCCTCCAGCCGCATCACGGACGGGCCATCGGCGGCGCGCGGATGCCACACGCCCAACCGCTCGATCGGGAAGCGGTCGCCGAGCCCGGACGCCTTGGCCTCGTCGACCACGGTCTCGTGGCGGATGCGGATGCCGAGCGAGGGGTTGCAGGAGTACCAGAGGTCGACGTTCCGCCGAGACTCGCGGATCTCCCTCATGCTGCTCAGGTCGAGATCGGCGCCCCAATCGAAGTGGGCGAGCCGTTCAACCCCGGCCTCACCGTCCTCCTTGAGCCCGTAGCACCAGGCCGTAGGGTCATCCGGTGGCGTGCCCGTGAACAGGACTTGCGCGTTCGGCCTCGCCGAAATCGTCGGCAGCATGGCTGCCATCTGCGCCCCGGTCAGCTCTTGCGCCTCGTCGAGGATGATCAGGTCACCGGAGAAGCCCCGGCCCGACCCGCGCGACCGCGCGACGAACCGCAGCCGCGACCCGCCGGCCGACTGGTGAAGCTCGATGCCCTGCTCTCCGTTGCCCTCCCAGTAGCGGCGGACGCGCTTGTGCAGGTGGGGCGTGCCCTGGATCAGCTCCTTGATCCGGATGAACGCCTCAGCCGCCGTCTTGAACTCGTGAGCGGACCACAGGATCAGCCGCTCACGCAGGAGGAACAGCCCGGCGAGCGCTCGCGCCTCCAGGATCGCGCCCTTGCCGTTCTGGCGCGGCACCCAGACCGACAGCTTGGGCGCGGACCACAGACCTTCGGCCGTCTCGCCGAGCCCGTGGGTCAGCACGAACTGCTGCCACGGGTCCAGGTGCAGGCCCGCGCTCTTGGCCAGGTCGATCGCCTCGGGCCCGGCTGTCGTCACGTAGTCAGGCCAGTTGGCCACCCTGGGCGTCTGCGATCCGATCCGCACGGCGGGCGGCGAGCTGGTCAAGGGCGTCTTCCTCCTCCCCTGGCAGCGCGTCCAGCTCAGCGAGCGTCGCGCGTAGCTCCTTGGCGATGGCGGCAGCGTCGCGTCCCTCAGCGGCTCGTAGCTCGTTCGCTAGGCGATCCCTGATCGCCTGGAGCGATGCGCGCCGATCTCCGCTCTCTATGGCCTTGAGCAGGTCAGACATGTCATGACCTCCTTGGCGACCTGGCGCGCGATTTGCCGGAGAGAGATGCGGAAAGGGGGGCGCGAGGTCATCCGTGCAGCTACTAGCAAAAAAAGGGAAGTGCTGCACTTCGCAGCAGGGACAAGCCGTTACGCCTGCCCATGACCAGGGTTACGACCCAGATATCGAGAACCGAGATGGAGCGAAGCGCCCAACGGCCGTGGTGCCCATCTCTGCCAAACCGGCTACCCGGAGATGTTCGACTCGGACAATGGCTTCATGTCGCAGCGACCCCAGTTCTCCGAGTTGGGCACGATGGCCTTCATCGCGCTGATCATCTTTGTTTCTTTCGCATTCCCCTTCGCTGCCCGCCTCGCCAGCGATCCCGGCATCGGGTGGTTACTGAGCGCTGCGGGCGTCTTCACCTCCGCGCTGGGGATGACCCTGGCCATTCGTGGGGCTCGAATCAGTCGCAGGCGCCAACGTGAGGCCGCAGAGGATCCCGGAGAACGACTTCGTCGTCGCGTCGACGCTGTCAACGCCTCCTTCAACGAGGCCGTGTCGCTCATGGCAGAGCTTCGACGTGATCTTAACGCTCAGCAAGCCGCCCGCAGGAAGCTCATAAGCCAAGCCAAGGAGCAGGAGCGACTTCTGTCGGTTAACGAGGAGCAGGCCGAGAACATTCGACAGATTCTTGTCGGTGAAACGAAGGCGACCATCCGAGCGGAGCGACGCCAGCAGTGGATGTTCTTCGCACTGGGCGTGGCTGCGTCCATCCCAATCGGCGTAGCCATAAACATCTTCGTCCCCTAATCGCCTGATATACGTATGCCGCCCCGCGCCGCCCCGACAGTCCATCGTGGCGTTCCCCAGTCATCGACGACGAGCACAAGGCGGTGCCCAGGCCCGCCATTGCGGGTGCAGTCAGGACAGGTGTGCGCGGTGGGCACAAGACGTTCGTTCATAGGCATGGCAGTGGTGACCTCCGGGTCGGTGAGAGCGCCCGGAGGTCACCACTCCTGCGAGGTGCGCAGCGGCGCGACGATGGCGCCTGTGCCGCGCTCCTGGTTGCACGCCCGCGGCTTGCCGTTGCGCGGCGGGCACGCAGTGCATGGAGAGCTGGACCCGTGGGCGGGTCGCATGGCGTAGGGATCGACGGGCTGGTCAGCGTCGAGGGCGACGGGTACGAGATGGTCGGCCTCGCCCGCGCCGTCGTGGCCGCAGAGGTGGCAGATGTCGCCGAAGATCGCGAACATCTGACGGCGTGCACGCAGGTAAGGCCGCCCGGTCCTGTGCCGGGCGTTACGACGCCCGGCTACCACAGGCTCCACAGGATGTGCGGTACGAACCACACGACGAAGCCGACCAGCCCGGCAATGAACAGTGGCGCGAGGATCTTGCGGACAGGCCGTGGTGGATCCAGGCCCAGCCAGCGCCGCAGGTTCTCCGAGAGCGTGTCGTTCTCTCTGGTGTTGGCCAGGGCGGCGAACTCCAGGATGAGGAACGATCCGACGCTCAGGGCCGCCCAAACCATCCAGGCCCACGAGGGGATTCCGAACATGGCTGTTCCCTTCTTGGCGGAACGGCTACATGGGTCGGCCAGCCAGGCAGCGTCGAGTGGAACTCACACCGTGGGCTGCCTCATGACACCGTGCTCGGGTACGGGGGGCGTGGCCGGAAAGGCGAAAGGCCCGCACAACGGCGGGCCTTGGATTTGGGCGTGCGTGACCGCCCGAGATCATGATGCCTGTGGAAAACCCTGATCGTCAACTCGTTGTCGCGCGAGACTGCATGATGGTGGTTAGAACCACGATCATGGCCCCGAACGCCAGGAACGGCAGCAGCCACCCAAGGTGCAGGGGTATTCCGGCCAGCTCTTCTGGAACTCCATTGAGGAAGATGCCACACCCGATCAGAGGGAGACCTCGGGCATCGACACGGGCAGCGCGTTGATCCTTCTGATCGATCAGCGTCGTCAGTTGGTCCGCAGTCCGCTCTAGCTCCTGAGCCAAGCCGGTAATGGCCGCCTGTCGGGCTTGCCGCTCGGTCGACAGAGCGTTGATCATCCCATTGAGGCGGCCTTCAATATCGGATATGTAGGCCCGTATGCTCCCAATCTGCTCCTCCACGGGCGCGTCCTCCTTCCAAGACCATCCGGTCTTCGTGACCGTGAGGTCATCGGACGCGATCGCGCTCTCTCCGATCCCGCTGACCTGGATGACCTGCGAGCGCCGGGTGAGCTTGTTGAAGCTTTTGACTGCCCAACCCCTTGTTGTTCGATAGATCATTCGCGTCCCATCCGGAGCCGCGACGATCGCTCCCACAAGGGCGACGATCACCCCTACCCATCTGTTCACCGCGGCGAGAACCGTCGCCTCCGTGAGAGCTTCAGCGCTATTCATGGTGGATCAGGCTAGTGCGGATCAGGACACATATGCCTCGATCGCCCGCACTTGCTCGGCGAGCCAATCCCAATCGTGGAGTGGCCAGCATGGTTGCCCACGCCACCAGGTACCCGCACATCCCAACGGCGGCTCGCAGCCGGCGTTCTCGCATGTAATGACGATCTGCTGTTCGCACTCCGTGCAGAAGCGCCGGTAGGGCTGGCCATGCCCGCACGACCGCCCACCGAAGAGGTCCCGTACCTGCCACGTCCTTGCGCCGCCTCCCGGTGTCTCGGGCGTGATGCCTCGACACCAGGGGCATTCGACGTCCAGGACCTGGCCGTCGTAGACCAGCCCCAACGCCCTGGCGGCGGTGGCCACCATGACACGGCTCCGCTCGTACGCCCACGCGCCCAAGTCGGCATCGTCGACCTCGGCCAGGCGCCGCGCGGCGAACTCCAAGTACGGCCGCGGGTCGGCCAGGCCCGTGCTGGGCGGTTCCATGCTCGGACACGTCAGGGCTGCGGCCAGCTCGTCGGCGAGGTCGACGGCATCGGTAAGCAGGTCGGTCAGTACGTCGAGCACCGGCACCCGCAGCGGGGCCCGGCTCGCGCCCAAGGCATCTCCAGTTCGCTCCAGCCGCTCCAGCCACGCGGCATGGTCTCGCTCGACGAGCTGCTCGGGGGTGAGCTGCGGCCGTCGCCACGGCGTGGGCGTGCCGTGCAAGCGGGAGTCGTGCAGGTCGGGCCAGTAGGCGATCACCCAGCGCAGGTCCGCGATGGCGCGGTTTCTGTCCATCAAGCCCTTCCTGAGTCGTGCATGGCGTAGGGGTGACAAAACCCAGAATCAGGCTTCTGAGCTGCGGTGATGCCGTCACCAGCCGTGGTGACACTCCGAGGACGAAATGAACGGAACACGTTTTGACCTGCATGGATATTTGTCACCTGGCGCGATGACATCGCCGGAGAGGTTCTGTCACCAGCGGACCGTTTTGTCACCGGTTTGTCACCGCCCTAGATGACACCTGTTCCTGCTGGTCAGCACGCATGCAACGAGGTTTTGTCACCCTGTCACCGCCAGTCGAGGGTGAACCGCGTACGTGGTCGACGGACGGCCGACGGAGGTCTCGGAGGGGATCATCCGGATGTAGCCGTACTCTTCGAGGACGCTCAGCACCTTGGCCGTCTCCGCCACGTCCTTGACGTGCTTCTGGATGTGCCGATGGGCGTCCCGCTTCTTGAACTCCTTCTGCCCCTCCATCCACTTGAGGATCTTGCGCGCCTTGACGAGGAGCGGGGGCTCCCCCATGGCCCCGAACGCCGCCTTGGCGTGCGCCACGTAGTACCTGGCGAGCACGATCGCCCGCCCCATGGTCATCTCCTGGATGGCGGATCTGTGGCCGTGCTTGGGGTTCTCCGCCAGGTGCAGGAGCCCGGCGACGCGGGCCGTGTGCCCGGCCAGCTTGGATGCCCACTCCCGCAGCGAACCGAGATCGCCACTTTCCAGAAGCCGGGGCTCAAGCTCGGCCCGCCACTCCGTGAACAGCTTCAGCGCGGCCGGGGACATGGACAGCAGAGCAGGGTCAAGCCACTCCGACAGGTCCAGGGCGAGCTGCTTGATGGTCTCGTTGTAGGCCCGCATCACCTCTTCGGGCGCGAGGTCCGGCGTGATCTTCCGCTTCCCCACCAAGTCGGGCGGCAGGCTGAACAGGAACCGAGCCAGCACACCCCGGCCGGCCATCTGTGGCTTGGCCGCGATGTCACGCAACATCTGGGGCTGAATGCACAGACCGATGGTGAGGCTGGGGCGCTCGACGAACTCACCACGGCCTCGCCGGTCGACCTGGATCCGGTCGCCCGCGTGGCCCTTGAGCACCAACTCGACATTCGGACGGCCATCCTTCGAGTACCGGCCCATCATCACCTCGAAGAACGCTCCCTCGGCCGCGAGGATCGCCAGCCGCCCGTGCTGCTCGGCCAGGATCGTCGTGGCCTGCTCGGGCGAGGTGTCGTCAGCCGTGAGGCGCGGCATAACGGGAACCTCGATCTCATCAGCCCTCTGCCTTGACGCGAGGGCGACCTTGCGGGCTTTGATGTCCTTGGCCTTCTTCATCTCCTCCTCCGCGTCCGCCAGGGCGGTCTGGCGTTCGGCCTCGCGCTCCGCGATCTTGTCGCGGACAGCCTCCTGGAGGGCCTTCTCCGCTTGGAAGATCGGCCGCATCATGGCGTTGAAGACGGGCGACTTACCCGAGCCGGGCGGCATGGCGACCGCCAGCATCAGGTTCAGCGGCTCTCGCCACGTTCCCTTGATCGCCGCTTCGGCTCGCCCACCGGCCGCCGTCGCCAGCGCCGCCAGCGCCAGCGCACCCGGCAGATCCTCCGGGACCTGGATCTCCTCCGCGATGGCCTTGACCATGGCGGCGATGTACCCGGGGAACACCTCCGTGGGGAACGGTGGCAGCGCGGCCCCGGCCTGGAGCGGGATTGGCTCCTCCCAACCGTCGTTCGGGTCGGGAGGCTCCTCGGCGGTCGGCGGGGTCTCCTTCCCCGTCTTGTCGATGTCGGGAGCCCAGTTGGGTTCGTTGTGCTGGGTCGTCACCCGTAGTACTCCTCGTTCAGGTAGGGCTTGGGCTCCCAGACGGTGGTGAAGTCGCCGGTCGTCCCGCCTGCGGCGAGGTGGTCGGCGGCGTCCTTTCCGTGAGTGGCCTGGATGACGTAGATGGAGCGGGCCACCGGCATGAGCTGGCTCACGACCTCGGTGGCGTGCCTGCGGCCGGGCTCGTCGCGGTCGGCGACGATGGAGACGTCGGCTCCATGGAAGTACTCGGCGAACTCCGGGCGCCACTTGCCCGCGCCCATGGGGTTGCAGGTGGCGGTGATGTACGGGCGGGCGAGGAGGGCTTCGACGTCCTTCTCGCCCTCGCAGATCATGACGACCCGCTCCTCGCGGACGGCCGCCAGTACCTCGGGGAGCCGGTAGGGCACCAGCTTGACGGCGAGTCGGCCGTCGTCACCGTAGAGACTCCACCGGCGACCGGCGTGCTTGGACGGGTCAGGCCGCCACTGCCGGAACCCCTGGCAGCCGTTGCCCTTGAGGCGGCACCGGGCGACGCCGTACAGGACGGTGCCGTCGTGGTCCCGGTAGAGGTATTCGGCGGCCTTGTCGTGCTTGCACGGCATCCACAAGTCGCTGGTGCTGCGCGGCCCCGCCTGGTTCTTGAGGTCAGCGGGCCAGAGCGCGGACATGGGCAGGTCGAGGGCGGACATCACGTCCTCGGTCGAGCACTTCGGCCCGCCGTGGCACTTGAGCTTGACCACGTTGTCGCCGCCCATGCCCACCGAGAGGGAAGGGTGGCGGTCGTCGTGGGCAGGGCAGATGGTGTTCTTCTGGGTGGCCGAACCACGCGGCGCGTGGCCGGTGACCTCGTAGAGGCGTTGGAGAACCCGCGCGAAGGGCGTGCTCATGCTGTCTCCTCTTTGAGCAGCGTTAAGCAGCGGGGCGAACCCCGCTGAGAGGTGTGAAGTCGCGTTAGGGACGCGATACAGGGAGGGCCCGGCAACCGAAGTGGTTACCGGGCTTCAGTGACGGGCCTAGAGAGGCTTGAGCAGTGCCGCTCACACCCCGCTGAAGCGGGCGTGGATCACGTGCTCTTGCCCTGCTGACGCAGGCGGGCGATGTACTCCAAGACGGCCTCGCGGGGGACGCGCCGGCCGCGCTCGCCGATCAGGACCGACTCGATCTCCCCGGACTTCACCATGGCGAAAGCCTTGGTGCGCCCGATGTGGAGCTGCTCGGCGGCCTCCTCGACGGTGAGGAGGAGCGGCAGAGTTGTGGCTCCAGCAAGATCCAAAGTCGTGACCTCCGACTTACCGGTCCGGGGTACGGACAGGTCAGCCACATGACTAGACTTCACACGTCCTCCGATTTTCACTGCATACGTGAAACCCCGCGTGAGCGGGGTCGGTTGGGGACGTCGGCCTGGCAGACCCGAGAAGGTGAGAGCTCTCGGGCGTATCTCTGTCGGGCCGTCCCCGTTTCTGGAGTTAAGCGGTCTTCGGTGAATCGTAGAGACGTCGGATAGACCCCTCAGATTCAAGACGACCTTACCAGCTCTTGACCTTCCTACAACGCGCCACGCCTGCGCGCGCGCAAGGCACGCCCTCTGATCAACTTCCCCTGAGGCGTGTACACGCTCTGGCACTGGTCGACACCTGCTCCCACCTGGCGAAATCCCTTCAAGCGAACCCTGCGCCATGTCGTATTTGTCGTTTTGTCGTATGCTGTCGTACTCGGTGTCCCGCCCTCACCCCACCCATGCACTACTCTTTGTGGCATGGCGCATACGCTCAGGAGCGGGCTCCGATAGGGTCGCCAGGGCTGCCCTGGCGACCTAAGCAGATCCAGCGAGAACTCCAACGAACCTCAGTGAACGATGGAACTCTTGCGTGTGCGCAAGACCGAAGCTAGTGTCGGCTTGCGAATAATCAGAACTTACGGAGCGTAACGGTGTCCGGCGACAACCCCGCAGACCGAGGCAACTTCTCCGATTGGCTCACCGCCATGGCGAAGGCGATGGGATACGGCACTGACGCCGCCCTATCTGATGCACTCGGGATCAGCCAATCCACCATTTTGCGCTGGAGGCAAGGAAGCAAGCCATCCATTCGACATCTCGCAAGCCTAAGCCGAGTACTCGGCACTCGCCTTGAGCCACTTCTTGTTCTTACCAACCATGTTTCGGCTGATGCATTTGGCATGAACATAGATACGCCCGAGCCTCCTTCAGCAATCACCGAGACTGTACGCAAGATTAAGGATTCAACTCTGGGCGAACCATTAAAGGAACGCCTGATGGAGTATTGGGAGCTACGCCTCAACGAAGAACGCGGGCGCCTCTATGCACTCATAAAGGCGCTAGAGGAAGAAGAAAGAACAGGAACGGATAACCCCCTTGACCCAGTCGAGGCGTATCGACTCATGAAAACAGATATGCCAAAACATTTCGCCGATACTGTAATGTTCGCGCGCAGTTATTTTGACAAAACTGCCCCTCGCCGTGGAACGCGACGGCGTGCCAGAAAGCCAGACGCAATCGAGATCGACCCCATCAGCGTGCAACATCACCTGATCGGCGGCATCGAGGCGTCGACGTTGCACCAGGACTCGGATGGTCGGTGGTTCTGGGTCAGACCTGAAGGTGAGCCAACATTCCAAGTTACCTACGCGTCAGAAGAGGAGGCCATAAAGGGGCATCAAACGGCACTCAGCGCTATTCGCAACATACTAGAGGAGGCGATGAACAAACGTGATAGACAGGAACCGCCGCAAGACCCGAGCAAGGGCTAACGGGGAGGGGAGTTTCTACCAACGGGCGGACGGGATTTGGATTGGTACCGTCACTCTCCCCGACGGGTCACGTCCAACGGTCTCTGCAAGGTCGAAGACCAAGGCGCAGGAGAAATGGCGCAAGCTTCTACGCGACGTGGAGGACGGCAAGCCGATCACTACGGGCAAAGGCGTGACTCTCGCAGCATACTTGGACCAGTGGATCAACAAGACGCTGAAGCAGCGCGTAGCCGCAGGAAAGATCCGGGAGTCGACTCGCCTTTCCTATGCCGACAATATTCGCCTGCACATCGTGCCGCACATCGGTGACGAACCGTTGACGAAGCTCACCCCGGCAAAGCTCCGCGACTGGATCAGCGAGTTGCAGCAGAAGCCATCCAGCAGGCAGAAGAGGACGGTCGACGGCACGGATGCCCCGCTCGAACTCCTGTCTGACCGAACCGTGAACTACTGCCACGCCATCCTGAAAACGGCGTTAAACGCTGCCCGCAAGGAGGAACTCGTCAGCCGTAACGTCGCCGAACTGGTCGAGCCGCCCTCCGGCAAGAGCAAGCGGGGCACGTTCCTCACCCAGGACGAGGCCCACCGCCTCTTCACGGCCGCCATGAGCGACACCTGGCGGGTCCTGTGGCTCACCATCCTCGGCCTCGGCCTGCGCCGTGGTGAGGCTCTCTCGCTCCGCTGGGAAGACGTCGACCTTGAGAACGGTGTCGTCAACGTCGGCCCCTCGCTCCAGCGCCTGCGCGGCGAGGTCGACGAGTCCACAGGTCGTCGCCGGGGCCGCCTGGCAGTCGTGGACGGCAAGACGGAGGGCTCCACGACCATGGTGGCAATCCCTAAGACCCTCCTGGCCGAGCTGCGCGATTACCGCAAGACCCAGGAGACCCAGCGGAAGAAGGCCAAGGTCTGGGCCGACGCCGGTTGGGTGTTCACCACGAGGTATGGCACGCCGATCGAGCCCCGCAACGCCAACCGGGCTTGGGCCGCGCTATGTGACCGCGTCGGCATCGAGCGGCGCAACGGCTTGCGCGTGCGCATCCACGACCTCCGCCACACGGCGGCCACGTGGCTGCACGGCCAGGGCGTGGATATGAAGGCCATCCAGGGCACGCTCAGGCACACCCAGCTCTCGACCACCTCAGAGGTCTATACACACCTCACGGTCGAGGTCCAGACGAAGGCGGCCGAGTCCATGGACGGCGCGCTCGCCCTCCTGAGCAAGCCCCGACCCGAGCAGCGGCCGGTCAGCAAGCGCCGGTACCAGTGGCCGGCGAAGGCGGCGAGCACCCGGCAGGACCAACCCGCATAATGTCCCCAGAGCAGCGATCCAACGAGGCGGGAGGTGGCCGCATGTACGCGCTGAACTGCGGCGAACCCCGCCGTACGGGTCCCGGCTGCTACAGCCGTTGCTACAGTCGGCCCCTGGAGACGACTCAGGGAGCCCCTTGCGATCAAGGAACTCCCTGGTCAGTGGACAGAGCCGACGAGGGGAATCGAACCCCTGACCTTCTGTTTACAAGACAGATGCTCTGCCGATTGAGCTACGTCGGCACGGCCTACCAGTGTAGACGCTAGGGACGCCTGTGACGAGCGACTTCGTACAGCGCCACCCCCGCCGCCACCCCCGCGTTCAGCGACTCGGCGGCGGCGCGCATCGGGATGCGGGTGAGGACGTCGCACTGCTCCCTGACCAGCCGGGACAGCCCCTTGCCCTCCGAGCCGACGACGATGACCAGGGGCTCGCCGAGCAGGTCGACGTCGGCGAGTTCGGTCGAGCCCGTGCCGTCGAGGCCGACGACGAAGAGGCCGGCGTCGCGGTATTCGCGTAGCGCGGCGGTCAGGTTGGCGGCGCGGGCGACGCGCAGGGTGGCCAGGGTGCCCGCGGACGTCTTCCAGGCGCCGCCCGTGACGCCGGCCGAGCGGCGGGACGGCACGAGCAGGCCGTGGGCGCCGAAGGCGGTGGCGGAGCGGGCGATGGCGCCGAGGTTGCGCGGGTCGGTGACGGAGTCGAGGGCGACGATCAGCGGCGCCTCGCCGGCCTCGTGGGCGATCTCGATCAGCTCGGACGGGTGCGCGTAGTCGTAGGCCGGGATCTGCAGCGCGATGCCCTGGTGCACGCCGCCCTCGGTGAGGCGGTCGAGCTTGTCGCGGGTGGCCTCGAGCAGGGCGATGCCGCGCTCGGCCGCGATCTTGATGGAGTCGCGTACGCGGTCGTCGTTGTCGATGCGCTGCGCCACGTAGAGCGCGTTGCACGGCACCCCGGCCTGCAGCGCCTCCAGGACCGGGTTGCGCCCGCCGATGTATTCGGGCGCGTCTTCTGAGCGCCGCTGCGGGCGAGCCGCGCCGGGACGGCGACCGCTCCCGCGCTCCTCCCGCGCGATGCGCTCGGCGCGCGCCTTCTCCTTGTACCAGTGCCGCATCTCGGCAGGCGGCGTCGCGCCCTTGCCTTCGAGCGAACGGCGGCGCTGCCCACCGGTGCCCTTGGCCGGGCCCTTCTTCTTCGCGGGCCTGCCTGATGCCCTACCGCCTGCTGCCATGCGTTCAAGGGTACTCGGGCCGCCGCCCTTCTCAGGACGTAGCCAAAAAGGGCGGGAAAGGGCTTGAATCTCGATCCGCTTGAGACTCCATAGTGGCGGACATGGACGACAACGACCTCTACCCCATCGGGGACGTCGCGCGCCGCACCGGCCTGAGCGTCAGCGCCATCCGGTACTACTCCGACGCCGGCATCGTCGCCCCCACCCGGCTGACCGAGGCGGGCTACCGCCTGTACGACGTCCGCGCCATCGCCCGCCTGGAGCTGATCCGCACGCTCAGGGAGCTCGACGCGGGCCTGCTCGACATCCGCCAGTTGCTCGCGGGCGAGACGTCGCTGCACGATCTCCTCGCCGCCCACCTGGAGCTGGTGGAGCGGCAGGAGCGCGACCTGCGGGCCAGGCGGGCGGTGCTGCGTACGCTCGTCAGGCAGCGCGGCACGGCCGCCCAGGCGGCCCTGATGCACCGCCTCGTCTCGATGCGGGACGACGAACGCGAGCGCCTCATCGACGACTTCTGGTCCGGGGTGGGCGGGTCGCTCGACCTGCCGTCCGGCATCGTGGACCGGCTGCGCGAGCTGCGCCCGTGCCTGCCCGACGACCCGTCCGCCGAGCAGCTCGAAGCCTGGATCGAGCTGGCCGACCTGCTGCAGGACGAGGAGTTCAGGGCCGCGGTCCGCGCCCATCTCCAGGACGTCTACGGTACGTTCCCCGGCAGCGAACTGGCCGCCCCGGCGACGTGGGACTTCATCCATGAGGAGGGGGCGAAGATCGGCGATGACCTGGTGACGGCGTACCACCAGGGCCTGCCGCCGCACGATCCGCGCGTCGAAGAGCTGGTGGTACGCCTCGCGGAGCTCGCCGGCAGCGGCTCCAGGCAGCGTCTGGCGGCGACCTTCCTCATGGTGCAGGACTTGCCGGAGGACCCGGAGTACGACGCCACCTATGGCAGGTATGTCGCGCTGGTGGGCCGGATCAACGGGACCCCGCTCCCCACGTACGAGCAGGATCCCGCGCTGTTCACGTGGATCGCGACAGCCTTGGACGAGACCGCGGCCTGATCAGCGGCTCAGCTCCCACCGGGGCCCGTGCGGGGTGTCCTCGACGGTGATGCCGGCCGCCGCGAGCTGGTCCCTGATCGCGTCGGCGGCCGCGTAGTCCTTACGCTCGCGCGCCGCCTTGCGCTGCTCGAGCGCCACCGCGACGAGCGCGTCGACGACGGGCGACAGATCGGAGCCCGTGCCGCGCCACTGCGGCGAGCGCGGGTCGAGGCCGAGCACGTCGAGCATGTTCTGGGTCTCGGCGAGCAGCCGCGCCACGGCCTCCTTGTCGCCGCGGGCCAGCGCCACGTTGCCCTCGCGCACCACCTCGTGCACGACGGCGAGCGCCTGCGGCGTGCCGAGGTCGTCGTCGAGCGCGTCGGCGAACGCCTGCGGCAGCGGCGCGTGGGCGTCGACGTCGTGGATCACCTCGGCGGCCCGCGTCACGAACCCCTCGATCCGCTGGTACGCCGCCGCCGCCTCGAGCAGCGCCTCCTCGGAGTAGTCGATCGAGGAGCGGTAGTGGGGCGCCGCGAGGTAGTAGCGCAGCTCGACGGGACGCACCTTCTGCACCATGTCGGGGATCAGCAGCGAGTTGCCGAGCGACTTGCTCATCTTCTCGGCGCCGATCTTCAGCATGCCGTTGTGCATCCAGTAGTGGGCGAACCCGTCGCCGGCGGCCTGGGACTGGGCGATCTCGTTCTCGTGGTGCGGGAAGATCAGGTCGATGCCGCCGCCGTGGATGTCGAACGTCGGGCCGAGGTATTTCGTCGCCATCGCGGAGCACTCGAGGTGCCAGCCGGGCCGGCCGGGGCCCCACGGGGTGGGCCAGGTGGGCTCGCCGGGCTTGGCGCCCTTCCACAGCGCGAAGTCGCGCGGGTCGCGCTTGCACGACTCGTCGTCGGTGTCGGCCGCGGGCCGCATGTTGTCGAGCTTCTGGTTGGACAGCGAGCCGTAGCGCTCCTCGTAGGAGCGTACGTCGAAGTAGACGTCGCCGCCGGAGGCGTAGGCGTGGCCGCGCTCGATGAGCCGCTCCATCAGCGTGATCATCTCCGGCACGTGGCCGGTGGCGCGCGGCTCGACGGTCGGCGGCAGGCATCCGAGCGTGTCGTAGGCCCAGGCGAAGGCCCGCTGGTTGCGCTCGGCCACGACGAACCAGGGCACGCTCTCCTCGGCGGACACCCTGATGATCTTGTCGTCGATGTCGGTGACGTTGCGGCAGAACGTCACCTCGTAGCCGGAACGCGCCATCCAGCGCCTGAGCACGTCGAAATTGACGCCCGAGCGGATGTGCCCGATATGCGGAGGAGCCTGCACGGTGGCCCCACACAGGTAAATCGACGCCCGGCCGGCTTCGACCGGAACGAATTCACGGATGGCGCGCGTGCTGGTGTCGTAGATGTGCAGGCTCACGAAAGAAAGGCTAACGCCTCGGCGGCGTCGTCAGGCCGATAAATCAGCCCCGCAGGTGCACCCTGTCGGGCGAGATGCGGACGATGAGCCGTTCGGTGCCCGGCTTGTCCTCCCATGGGCGTCCTTGGTACTTCTGCGACAGCTCCTGGATCAGCGCGCCCTCCGGGTCGGGCGTCATCGTGACCCGGCCGCGCACCTCGACGTACCTGTAGGGGTTGTCGGGATCGATGACCAGCAGGCTCGCGCGCGGATCGCGCTCGAAGTTGCGCGGCTTGACGCGGCCTTTCACGGTGGAGAAGAGCACGTCGTCGCCGTCCGTACGCACCCACACCACGGACGACTGCGGCCCGCCGTCGGCGTTGAGACTGGTCACCGTCGCATAATTCGGCGCGTCCAAAAGTTTGCGGACATCTTCCGACAACTTGGTCATGCGGCCTCCCTTGATCGGTCGTGATCCCCATTCTTCTGTAGTCTCGAAGACGCCATGGACGTGACTCCCCCCTCTTTGCTCCGCCGCCTGGGCCTCGCCCTGGCCGGGCTCGCCGTCGCCGCCCTGACCGGGGCCGCGTGCGCGCTCTCCTTCGACGACCTGCGCGCGCTGGCCGTCACCGGCGAGGCCAGGCAGGACCTCGCCTTCCTCTACCCGGCGGCGTTCGACGCGCTGCTGGTGGTCGCGCTGGTCGGCGTCCTGCTGCTGCGCTCGGCCAAGATGCTCGTACGCGTGCAGGCGGCGTTCGTGCTGGTCCTGCTGATCGCGGCGGCCGCTGCGGCGAACGTGGCCACGGCGGTGCGCGTCACCTTCGACGTCAGGCAGACGGCCATCGGCGTGGCGCTCGCGCCCTGGGTGATGCTGGCCCTGGCGCTGTGGCTGTGGTTACTCCTGATCAAGCACGTGCAGGCGCATCGCGCGCCGGCGTACCGGGAGGCCGAGGAGCAGGACCTGGTGCCGTTCCAGGGGTCGCGGGCCGATGAGCCGCCCCCGCTCGCGGCGGAGACGCCCGCGCCCCTGCCTGAGCCCCTGTCCGAGCCCACGCCGGTCGTGGGCCCCACCGCCGCCCCCGAGACGCCTCCAGTGTCGGGCCGCGTGACCGAGTGGCCGGTCCAGAACGAGGAAGAGCCGGAGCCCCAGCCGGCCGACAAGCCCCTGAGCCGCCCCGCACCCGAGCCCGAGCCCGTGACCCGCCCCCTACGGACCCGGCCAGAGCCCGAGGCCACAGCTCAGGAAAAGACCGAAGAAAAGGCCCAGGAAGAGCCGCGCGAAGAGCCGCGGGAAGAGCCGCGGAACGACGTACAGGAAGACGTGCGGGAAGAGGCGGCGAGCGAGCCCGATGAGGAACCGCTGACCCGCCCCGTCCGCTGGGGCGACCGGGTCAAGCCGGCCGACGTGCTCGTCCACCCGCGTCCCTCGCCCGAGTCCACCGACAAGGACGCCGACACCCAGCCCCACCCCGTCTTCGACGACGACGCCCCCGACCCGCGCCACGGCCCCGAGCTGGCCGACGAGCAGGAGCGGCGCGGCAAGGAGACGCGTGAGGAGCTGCGTGAGGAGACGCGTGAGGGGATGGAGGACACCGCCCCGCACCGGGTGATCGTCGACGACTCCCCGGCCCCGGCCGAACGCCTCCGCAGCACCCCCCGCCCGCCCGAGGACTGACGAAGAAGCACGAAAGAGGGCCCGTCCGGGAACACGTTCCCGGACGGGCCCTTCTATCCCGCCAGTTGCGTACGGCGTGGATCAGACGCTTCTGCCGCTACCGCGGCGTAGTCCAGCCACCAGGCCCACACCGACGACCGCGAGCACCACCTGCATCACCAGCTCGATCCAGTCGATGCCCGGCGTGGTCTCCACGCCGAGCACCTGCGCGAGCAGCGTGCCCAGGAGGGCGGCGACGATGCCGACGACGATGGTGAGGATCCACCCGATGGCCTGCCTGCCGGGAAGCAGCAGACGACCGATTGCGCCGATCACGGCGCCGATCACGATGGCGCCAAGGATGGATTCGATGGTCATGACATGAAACCTCCCCGTGAGGCTGAGCGGTTCACCCTCACGGGATGGTCGCTACCCGATCTACGGCAATTATGCGCCCGCTTTGCAAAAGTGCAGGTCAGGTAGTTGTTCGGCCGCCTCGGCCGCGGCGTCCCATGCCCATCCGGGTCACGAGGAGCACACCGGCCACGGCCAGGACGAGTTGCAGGATGTGTTCGATCCAGTCGATGCCTCTGGTGTCGGCCCAGCCGAACGCCTGGGCGATCAGGGTGCCGATCAGGGCGGCCACGATGCCGACGATGAGGGTCAGGCCGATGGACATGTTCTGCCTGCCCGGCACCAGGAGTCTGGCCAGCGCACCGACGATGGCGCCGATGACTACTGCGCTAACGATCGCGCCGATCATGTGGAGCTCCCCCCGAAGACGTTCACATGTCTTGGCGGGACACATACCCCCTGAACTGGCGAATTACCCATGAGGGAAGACGGCGGTCCGTACCGCGCCAGTGACGAACCGCCGCCTCCGCATTTTCGGCGGGCTGGCGACGACCCGCCGGGACACCCTCACGTATCCCACAAAGAGGACGCGCCGGACACGGGATCGGTTCACGCGAACGGCCTCACGGCCGCAAATGAGCCACGCGGCCACGGAAGAGCCACGCGACCGCGAAAGATCGTCACGACCGCGAAAGACCGTCACGACCGTGAAAAGAGCCTCACGACCGCGAAAAACCCTCACGGCTGTGAAAGGGCCTGACGGCCGCGACAAGAGCGTCGCGACCGCGGGAACCGACGATCGCGAAGCCCGATCAGAGCGCGATCACCAGAGCGGTCGCCACGGCCGCCACACCCTCGCCACGCCCCGTCAGCCCCAGGCCGTCGGTCGTGGTGGCGGAGACGCTCACAGGCGCCCCCAGAGCGGCGCTGAGCGCCTTCTCGGCCTCCAGCCGCCGGGGCGCGAGCTTCGGCCGGTTACCGATCACCTGGACGGCCACGTTGCCGATCTCGAAGCCGGCCGCCCGCACCTGGCGAGCGGTCTCTTCGAGGAGCACCGTGCCAGAGGCGCCCGCCCACCGCGGGTCGGCGGTGCCGAACAGTTTGCCGAGGTCGCCGAGACCGGCCGCGGACAGCAGCGCGTCGCAGGCCGCGTGGGCGGCGACGTCGCCGTCGGAGTGGCCCTCGACGCCGAGCTCACCCGGCCAGTGCAGACCGGCGAGGTTGAGCTCGCGTCCTGAGCCCGGTGATGCGAACGGGTGGACGTCGACACCGACGCCCACCCGTGGAAGATTCGTGTTCAGGAGTTGAGAACCTCGTCGAGAAGGGCCTCTGCCTTGTCCTCATTGGTCTTCTCGGCCAGGGCAAGCTCACTGACCAGGATCTGGCGCGCCTTGGCGAGCATGCGCTTCTCGCCGGCGGACAGGCCACGCTCGCGGTCTCTCCGCCACAGGTCCCGAACCACCTCGGCAACCTTGTTCACATCGCCGGACGCGAGCTTCTCGAGGTTGGCCTTGTAGCGACGAGACCAGTTGGTCGGCTCTTCCGTGTGCGGCATGCGAAGGACGTCGAAAACCCGCTCAAGGCCTTCCTGACCGACAACGTCGCGCACACCGACGAGTTCTGCGTTTTCAGCTGGCACCTGGACGGTAAGGTCGCCCTTGTCGACCTTGAGCACCAGGTAGGTCTTTTCCTCACCCTTGATGGATCGCGTCGTGATTGCTTCGATCCGAGCAGCCCCATGGTGGGGGTAGACGACAGTGTCGCCGACCTGGAAAGTCATGTGACAAGTACCCCTTCCGCTGTACTCCAGGGTACCACGCATCCACAGCCTCCCGGAACAGTGAAATCCTCATAACTGCAGGTCAAAGCCGCATATTGGGGGTTGACAACCGCTCAACTCTATGAATCGCATTTCTGGACATAGCGAATGACCTGCGGGGGTGCGGATATGACCTTGCATTGGGGTGGATATGGTGGGCGCTGCACATCACGCACGCGCGACACCTGCGCAGAACCAAGGAGAACCCGCCCGTGACCAGCCGTCGCTGGATTGTCGTAGCCGCCGCGTTCTTGGCAGCCCCCGTGCTCGCGGGCTGCGGGGCAGGATTCGACGCCACCACCAACATGCCGTACGCGCCGAACGAGGCCCAGGTGTTGATCGAGAACGGTCAGTACGGCGCTAAGAGCGGCATTCACATCCCTCAGGCGTTCATCCTCGGCCCCGACTCGGGAGCCCAGCTCGCCTGGCGCGGCTCCGCCCCGATCTACCTGAACATCCTCAACACCTCGGGCACCCCCGACACCCTCCAGGCCGTCAACGCCGGCGAGATGGGCACGGTCAAGATCACCGCCCCCATTCAGCTTCCGAGCAACCAGCTCGTCAACACCGGCAAGCCGGCCCCTCAGCTGATCCTCGAGGCGATCCCCAAGAGCCTCAGGGGCGGCGAGAGCATCAAGCTGGACCTCCAGTTCGCCAACGCCGGCGTCGTGTCCATGAACGTCCCTGTGGTCACGCGCAGCCGCGAATACGCGTCGTACCCCCCGGCTCCGGGCGCGACCCCCGCGGCCACCCCGACGCCCACGCCGTCGCCGACGGGAGAGGCTGAGGAGGAGGCGCACTAGAGCCTCCGGAGGGCATGAGAAGACCCCGGTACCCGCACGATCGGTACCGGGGTCTGTCATTCCTCCACGGCGTCGAACTTGTAGCCGAGCCCGCGCACGGTGAGGATGCAGCGCGGGTTGGACGGGTCGGACTCGATCTTCGCCCGCAGCCGCTTGACGTGCACGTCGAGCGTCTTGGTGTCGCCCACGTAGTCGGCGCCCCATACGCGGTCGATGAGCTGGCCCCTGGTGAGCACCCGGCCGGCGTTGCGCAGCAGCACCTCCAGCAGCTCGAACTCCTTCAGCGGCAGCTGCACGGGCTCGCCGCGGACGGCGACGATGTGGCGGTCGACGTCCATGCGCACGGGCCCGACGGCCAGCACGGCGCTCTCCAGCTCCTCGGTGAGGTCGCCCTGGCGGCGCAGCACGGCGCGGATGCGGGCGACCAGCTCGCGCGAGGAGAACGGCTTGGTGACGTAGTCGTCGGCGCCCAGCTCAAGGCCGACGACCTTGTCGATCTCGCTGTCCTTGGCGGTCAGCATGATGACCGGGACCTTCGAGCGCTGCCGCAGTGAACGGCAGACCTCGGTGCCGGGCAGGCCGGGCAGCATCAGGTCGAGCAGCACCAGGTCGGCGCCGTTGCGGTCGAAGGTGTCGAGCGCCTCGGGGCCGGTCGCCGCGACCGACACCTCGAAGCCCTCCTTGCGCAGCATGTAGGACAGGGCGTCGGAGAACGACTCCTCGTCCTCCACGACGAGGACGCGGGTCATGCGCGTGCTCCTGCGGGCCTCATGACGCGGCCGGCGCGTCCGACGGTGGTTTCGCTTCGTGCGGTCACGAGGCTGCCTCCATGGGGATCGAGGGTGGTACTGCCAGCGCCGTGCCGCCGAAGGCGGGCAGGCGCAGGGTGAAGGTGGAGCCGGACCCTTCCTTGCTCCAGACGGACACCTCGCCGGCGTGGGCCGCGGCGACGTGTTTGACGATGGCCAGGCCGAGCCCGGTGCCGCCGGTGACGCGGGAGCGGGCGGCGTCGACGCGGAAGAACCGCTCGAAGATGCGCTCCAGCGCCTCCTCGGGGATGCCGATGCCCTGGTCGCTGACGCTGATCTCGACGGAGTCGCCGGCCGGGCGCACGCTGACCACGACCCGGGTGTGCTCGGGGCTGTAGACGATGGCGTTGTCGATGAGGTTGCGCAGGGCGGTGGCGAGCAGCTCGGCGTCGCCCCAGATGCGCAGGCCCTCGGTGCCGCCGGAGACCAGCGTGATGTCCTTGGCGACGGCTCTGGTGTTGCAGTGGTCGATGGCGTCGTTGACGGCCTCGTCGATGGAGACCTGGCCCGGCGTGGGGATGGGCTCGGCGCCCTGGATCCGGCTGAGCGTGATCAGGTCCTGGATGAGGTAGTTGAGCCGGGCGGCCTCGTGCTGCATGCGCCCGGCGAAGCGGCTGACCGCCTCGGGGTCGTCGGCGGCGTCCTGGATGGTCTCGGCCAGCAGGCTGAGCGCGCCGACCGGGGTCTTCAGCTCGTGGCTGACGTTGGCGACGAAGTCGCGGCGCACGGCCTCGACCCTGCGCCGCTCGGTCTGGTCCTCGGCGAGCACGAGCACCTGGCCGTAGGAGCCGAGCGGCGCCACGCGTACGGCGAAGTTGGTGGTCTCCTGGCCGAACTTGTGTCCCGCCACGTCGATCTCGCTCTCGCGGATCTCGCCGTCGCGGCGCACTTGGCGGGCCAGGGCGAGCAGCTCGGCGGCCATCAGCCGGTCGCCCTTGACCAGCCCGAACGCGCGTGCGGCCGAGCTGGCCCGCAGCACCCGGTCGTGCGCGTCGAGGACGACGGCGGACGAGGGCAGCACGGCCAGCACGGACGCGACGCCCTGGGGCAGCGCCGCGCCGGTCTCGACGCCGTCGGTGGTGGTGCGGCTGGGGGCCTCGATCTGGTTGCGGTAGAAGAGGACCGCCAGCGCGCCCACCACGAACCCGGCCAGGGCCGCGAAGCTCATGGCCATCTCACTCATGCCTCCGATGGTAGGTGGCGTTTCCGCAGGGACAGACCCCCTCATCAGGGGATGAACGCCTCTTTCCCGGAAAGTTCATCTGGCGGTCGGAGTTCGTTCATCGGCCCCGCCGTACGGTGACGGCATGCGCGACGCGTACCACGAAGAACTCGATTCGCTGACCGACAAGCTGGTGGAGATGACCCGGCTGACCAGGTCGGCCATCTCCCGTGCCACCACGGCCCTCCTTGACGCCGACCTGCAGCTCGCCGAGAGCGTGATCTCCCGCGACCAGGAGGTGAACGCCACCTTCGCGGACCTCGAGGCGTCGATCTTCGAGCTGATGGCCAGGCAGCAGCCGGTCGCGGTGGACCTTCGCATGGTCATCACGGCGCTGCGCATGGGCACCGACCTCGAACGCATGGGCGACCTCGCCGTCCACGTGGCCAAGGTGGCGCGGCTGCGGCACCCCGACTCGGCCATTCCGCCGGGGCTGCGCCCGACATTTCTGGAAATGGGGCAGATCGCCGAGAACCTCGTCACGAAGGCCGGCAGCTGCGTGGCGTCGCGCGACGTGGACTCGGCCCTGGAGCTCGAGCAGGACGACGACGCGATGGACCGGCTGCACCGCCGCCTGTTCTCGAAGATCCTGGCCAAGGACTGGGCGCACGGGGTGGAGCCGGCGATCGACATCACGCTGGTGGGGCGCTATTACGAGCGGTACGCCGACCACGCGGTGCGGGTGGCGCAGGCCGTCGTCTACCTGGTCACCGGGTCGCGGACCGGCTGACGCGTACGACGGAAAAAAAGGGGGGTGCTCTCGCACCCCCTGATGTCAGCGGCCCTGGTTGGCGACGGCCTCGATGGCGGCCTTCGCGGCGTCGGGGTCGAGGTAGCGGCCGCCGCGCACGGTCGGGCGGTAGTCGGCGTCGAGCTCGTAGAGCAGCGGGATGCCGGTCGGGATGTTGAGCCCGGCGATATCGTCGTCGCCGATGCCGTCGAGGTGCTTGACCAGCGCGCGCAGCGAGTTGCCGTGGGCGGCGACCAGCACCGTGCGGCCGGCCGCGAGGTCGGGGACGATCTCGTCGTACCAGTAGGGCAGCATGCGGCCCACGACGTCCTTCAGGCACTCCGTGCGGGGCATGAGCTCCGGCGGCAGCAGGGCGTAGCGGGGGTCGCCGGCCTGGGAGTATTCGTCGTCGTCCGCGATGGGGGGCGGGGGCACGTCGTAGGAGCGGCGCCACAGCATGAACTGCTCGTCGCCGAACTCCTCGCGGGTCTGGGCCTTGTTCTTGCCCTGGAGGGCGCCGTAGTGGCGCTCGTTGAGCCGCCAGCTGCGCTTGACCGGCAGCCAGAGCAGGTCGGCCTCCGCCAGCGCGAGCTGGGCCGTCTGGATGGCCCTGGTCAGAAGGCTGGTGTGGACGACGTCCGGGCGCAGCCCGGCCTCCTGGAGTAGCTTGCCGCCGCGGCGGGCCTCGTCCTCGCCCTTGGCGGACAGGCTGACGTCCACCCAGCCGGTGAACAGGCCCTTCGCGTTCCAGTCACTCTCGCCATGCCTAAGCAGCACCAAAGTCGCCATGCGGCAATCCTATGGTTCTACCGGTCGGGGTCGGCGAAGCGGGCGAACGCCTGGAGGTTGGCCAGGGACTCGCCGCGCTTGGCCCGCCACTCCCACTCGCGCCTGATCGAGGAGGCGAAGCCGAGCTCGAGTGCCCGGTCGAACCAGTCGTCCGAGTACGTCAGCACGCACCCGAGCAGCCGGTCCACCTCGTCCTCGGTGACGGCGGCCAGCGGGACCCTGCCGACGAGGTAGACGTCGCCGACGGGGTCGAGGGAGAAGTGCACGCCGTACATGGAGCCGTTCTTGCCGAGCAGCCAGCGGTAGAACTCGGCGTGGTTCTCGTCGGGCTGCCGGCAGAAGAACGCCTCGACGTGCAGCACCCGCTCGCCGACGATGAGCCAGGTCATGGTGGCGAGCTTGTGCTGGCCGGGGAGCCTGGCCAGGAAGGCTCCTGGGCGGGGCTCGTCGTAGGTGACGTCCGCGGCTTTGAGTGCTGCTTCGACGACTTCGCGCATGCCCTTCACCTTATGAGGCGGCAGAACAAAGTACGGTCAGTTCCCCGGCAGCGCGACCGGCACCTGGTGCAGATGGGCGATGGCGCCGGCGTAGACCTCCATGAGGCGGGCGGCGGTGGCCTGCCAGCCGAAGGCGGCGGCGTGCTCGCGCGCGCCGGCCGACAGCCGCTCGCGCCTGCGCGGCGCGGACAGCAGGCGGCGCAGCGCGATGGCCCAGTCGGCGGGGTCGTGGCCGTCCACGAGCAGGCCGGAGACGCCGTCGCGGACGGCCGTGCGCAGCCCGCCGACGGCCGCGGCGGCCACCGGGGTGCCGCACGCCTGCGACTCAAGGGCGACCAGGCCGAACGACTCGCTGTACGACGGCACGACGGTGACCGTGGCGGCCCGGTACCAGTCGGCCAGCTCCTCCTGGGGCGCCGGCGGCACGAGCCGGACGACGTCGGCGATGCCCAGCTCGGTGGCGAGTTCGGTGAGGAACGAGGGCCTGGCCAGGCCGTTGCCCGACGGGCCGCCGACGCAGGCGATCACCAGGCGCTCGCGCAGTGCGGGCTCGTCGATGAGCATCCTGGAGGCGGCGCGCAGCAGCACGTCGGGGGCCTTGAGTGGCTGGATGCGGCCGACGAACAGCAGCACGTGGGCGTCCTGCGGCAGGCCGAGCCGGTGCCTGGCGACGCCCTGGGAGGCGGGGGTGAAGACGTTGAGGTTGACGCCGGGGTTCACGACGGCGACGCGGGCGGGGTCGGCGCCGTACAGGTCGATCAGCTCGCCTGCCTCGTCGGCGGTGTTGGCGACCAGGCGGTCGGCGACGTCCACGACCTGCTGCTCGCCGATCACGCGGGCGGCGGGCTCCGGCTTGTCGCCGCGGGCGAGCAGGAGGTTCTTGACCTTGGCCATGGTGTGCATGGTGTGGACGAGCGGGACGCCCCAGCGTTCCTTGGCCAGCCAGCCGACCTGGCCGGACAGCCAGTAGTGGGAGTGGATGACGTCGTAGCGGCCCGGGTCGTACATGGCCTCGGTGCGCAGCACCTCGGACAGGAAGGCGCAGAGCTGGCCGGGCAGCTCTGCGCGGTCCATCTCCTCGTACGGGCCGGCCGTGAGGTGCCTGACGAGGACGCCGGGAGCGAGTTCCGCCACGGGCGGCAGGTCGCGGGCGGTGGCGCGGGTGAAGATCTCCACCTCCACCCCGAGCCGGGCCAGTCGCTTGGCGCATTCGACGATGTACACGTTCATGCCACCGGCGTCGCCCGTGCCGGGCTGGTCCAGCGGCGACGTGTGCATGCTGATGGTCGCGACCCGGTTGACCCGTCGTCGCCTCACTCGACACCACCTCCAGACCGAGTACAACTGTCCCAACATTTCTGACATTCCCGACAACTGGTCATTTGTGGGGGTACAAAGTCGTCCCCAGGGCTCCTGGCAGGATGGGGACCATGCGGAAAACGGCTGTGGTGACGGGTGCGAGCAGCGGGATCGGCGAGGCGACCGCGCGGCGGCTCGCCGCCGAAGGTTATGACGTGGTGGCGGGCGCGCGACGCCGCCACCGGCTGGACAAGCTGGCCGCCGAGGTGCCCTCCATCAGGCCGGTGACGCTCGATGTGACCTCACAGGACTCTGTTGACGCGCTGGTGGCCGGCCTGGAGCGGTGCGACGTGCTGGTCAACAACGCGGGCGGCGCGCACGGCATGGAGCCGGTGGCCGAGGGCCGGGTGGACGACTGGCAGCGCATGTACGACGTGAACGTGCTCGGCTCCCTTCGCATGTCCCAGGCGCTGATCCCCAAACTCGTCGCGTCGGGCGACGGCGTGCTGGTCATGCTCACCTCGACGGCGGGACACGTCGCGTACGAGGGCGGCGGCGGCTATGTCGCGGCCAAGCACGCCCAGCGCTCGATGGCCGAGACCCTGCGCCTGGAGCTGGTCGGGCAGCCGGTGCGGATCGTCGAGATCGCGCCCGGCATGGTCAAGACCGAGGGCTTCGCGGTCACCAGGTTCAGGGGCGACGAGTCGGCCGCGGCCCGCGTCTACCAGGGTGTGCCCGGCCCGCTGACCTCCGACGACGTCGCCGACGCCATCGCCTGGTGCGTCACCCGCCCGGCCCACGTCAACATCGACCGCCTGGTCATCAGGCCGCGCGCCCAGGCGGCGCAGCACAAGGTGCACCGCGTCGGTGGCTAAACCGGTCGGGACCATCACCAGGGGCACGACGGGCCACAACCGGCTGCGGCGCGGCGACCGCTGGATCGCCGCCGTGCACGGCCGGCTGCTGCGCGCCGCCGAGCGGCCCCTGGTGGTGGATCTCGGCTACGGCGCCTCGCACGCCACGACGCTTGAGCTGTTCACCCGGTTGCGCAAGGTCGCGCCGGGGGTCGAGGTGGTGGGGCTGGAGATCGATCCCGCGCGGGTGGCGCTGGCCAGGCCGTACGAGCGGGAGGGGCTGAGCTTCCGGCTGGGCGGCTTCGAGCTGCCGGTGCCGCGCCCGCCGGCCCTCGTCCGCGCCTTCAACGTGCTGCGCCAGTACGGCGAGGACGAGGCGTGGCACTACTGGGAGGTGCTGCGGGCGGGCCTCGCGCCCGGCGGCGTGCTGGTGGAGGGCACCTCGTCGGAGAACGGGCGGCGGGCGGTCTGGGTGGGGCTGTCGGCCGAGGGGCCGGAGACCATCACCTTCTCCGCCCGGTTCGACGCCTTCGAGCGGCCGTCCGACCTCGCCGACCGGCTGCCCAAGACGCTCATCCACCGGAACGTGCCGGGTGAGCGGATCCACGCCTTTCTGAGCGACTTCGACCGGGCATGGGCGGTCAGCGCGCCCTACGGCGCGCACGGGCGGCGGCAGCGGTGGCTGGCGGCCATCGGGGAGCTGTCGCGCACCTGGCCCGTGCCGGCGCACCCGCCGCTCGGGAGCGTCGCCCGGTGGCGGCTCGGCGAGCTGACGCTGCCGTGGTCGGCGGTCGATCCCCGCTAGAGCGCTCGAAAGCGGTCGATCCACGCTCATAGGAACCGCAACCCACGCTCATGGGCCATGCGAGCATCGGTCGGTTCGCGGGCGAGCGCCGACGGGCTCAAGCTGGACGCCACCTGTCTGGCGGGGGCAGAATGCTCGGGCTTCAGCCCGGGGAGCGAGTCAATCCTTCGAGTCGCGCAACACGCACTCGTGGGCGGTCGCGCCCCCGTGGGCGCCCTAGAGCAGGGTCTCGAAGGCCGCGTACGCGACCGCGTCGAACAGCACGAACCGCACCTCGCGCACCGACGTCCGGGCCCCGCGCACGGCGTCGAGCGCGATGCGGGCGGCGTCGTCGACCGGCCAGCCGTAGATGCCGGTCGAGATCGCGGGGAAGGCCACCGTGGCGGCGCCAAGCTCGTCGGCCACCCGCAGCGACTCGACGTGGCAGGAGGCGAGCAGCTCGGAGCGGTCGTCGGAGCGTGAGTGGACGGGCCCGACGGTGTGGATGACCCAGCGCGCGGGCAGCCGCCCGGCCGTGGTCGCCACGGCCATGCCGGTCGGCAGGCCCTTGCCGTAGTGGCCGGCCCTGAGCTTCCTGCACTCCTGGAGGATCTCGGGGCCGCCATGCCGGTGGATGGCGCCGTCCACGCCGCCGCCGCCCATGAGGGAGGAGTTGGCGGCGTTGACGATCGCGTCGACCCGCTGCTCGGTGATGTCGCCTTGGACGAGCGTCACTTCCATGGCGCCCAGCCTGCCAGGTCAGGCGCGGGCGACGAGCACGTCGACGTCGAGGGGCAGCCCGCGTACGTCCTCCAGCGTGAACCCGGCGCCGGCCAGCAGCCGCTCGTACTCGAGGTAGGTGCGCTCACGGCCCGCGCCGTTGTTGACCAGCATGTGCACGTCCCACGCGATGGCGAGCGCGCCCGGCGCGTCGTGCGGCCGCTCGGGGACGAGCCGCTCCAGGACGAGCAGCCGCCCGCCCGCGGGCATCGCGGCCCGGCAGTTGGCCAGCAGCCGCGCGCAGGGCTCGTCGTCCCAGTCGTGCAGGATCCGCGAGAGCAGGTAGACGTCGCCGCCGGACGGCACCTGCTCGAAGAAGTCGCCGGCCGCGAAGTCGCACCGATCGGCCAGGCCCGCCTCGGTGAGCGCCGCGCGGCCCCGCTCGACGGCTCCTGGGCCGTCGAACAGCGTGCCGCGCACCTCCTCGGCCTGCGCCAGCACGACCGCGAGCAGCGCGCCGCGCCCGCCGCCGACGTCGACGACGTGGCGGTGCCGGGTGAAGTCGTAGACCTTCGGAAGCTGGGTGAAGAACGACGACCCGCAGGCCATGGCCCGGTCGAAGCCGGCGCCCATCTCCGGGTGCTCGGCGGTGTAGTCGAAGAACGGCTTGCCGTAGACGTGCTCGAAGCCCTGCCTGCCGGTCCTGACCGCGTACGGCAGCGCGCCCCACGAGGCGTAGAACGGGCCCGCGTAGAACAGGGCGAGGTCGGCCAGCGAGTCGGGGTGGCGGCTGGACAGCAGCGCGCCGGTGGGCGTGAGCGCGTACGCGCCGCCCGTGCCCTGCTCGACCAGGTCGTGGCTCTCCAGCAGGCGCAGCAGCCGGAACAGCGCGCCCGCGTGCACGCCGCACGCGCGGGCCAGCTCGCCGCAGGTCAGCGGGCGCTCGTCGAGCCGGTCGGCGAGCCCCAGCTCGGCCATGGCGGCCACCGCCTGGGTGAGCCAGGCGCCGGTCAGCTTCGACAGCACCTCGCGGTGCGCGCCGTCGTCAGCCATCGGCCACGAGCGCGGGCGTGCGGTCGAGGTGGGAGCGCAGGACGTGGGGATAGTGGCCGGCGCAGGCCAGCTCGACGCGCCGGGGCCAGGCGACCGGCCGGCCGAAGTACAGCACCGTGCGGCCTCCCCTGCTCTCGTCCTCGTACGGGTTGAACCCGCCGCCGTCGGGGGCGAACCCGAGCACCGAGGTGAGCAGCCTGCCGAGGCCGCGCACCACGATCTCGTCGGGCCTGATGACTTCGAGCGCGAGGTGCGTCTCCTCGTTGCGCTCGCGCTCGCGGACCGCGACCCGCCCGATGCCGGGGCCGTGCTCGGGCACGAACACCTCCAGGGCGGGGCCGCCGGTGGCGCGCACGGCGTAGGCGATGAGGACGGGCAGGTCGAGGTCGTAGCGCTCGGCCAGCCGCCCGCGCACGACCGTGCTGGGGCAGGTGCGCAGGATCTCGAAGCCACGCATCCGCAGGGAGGCGCGCAGGTCGTCGAGCCCGCTGGGGAACATGAGGATGGCGGCGTGGTCGATCCGGCAGTGCCGCTGGAGGGCGGCCTGGACGGAGGCGGTGACGCCCGGCTCGCGGGCGAAGACCGCCCACGTCTCCAGCCGCCGGATCAGCTGGTCGAGCCGCCGCTCGTCTTCCAGATCCACGCTCGGCGTACTCCTTTGTCGGTTACGGAAGGTGACACCGTAGCAACGTTAGGGAGTCCTCAGCCCCGGATGCCAGCTCGACACGTTGTAGAGCTACTCTGAAAGACGTGAAGGGTCTTGGCGAGCTTGAGCGCAGCATCATGGACATCCTCTGGGCGGAGAGCACGGCGCTGACCGCCCGCGAGGTCGGCAAACTCATCGCCGACCGCGATCTCGCACCCACGACGGTCATGACCGTTCTCGACCGCCTCACCCGCAAGGGCTTTCTCGAGCGCACCCGTGACGGCCGCGCGTGGAGATATCAGCCGGCCGAAAGCCGCGACGCATACATCGCCGAGCTTATGCTGGAGGCGTTGGACCTGACGGGCGACCGATCGGCCGCCCTGACCCGCTTCGCCCAGGCCGTGTCGGGCACGGAGGCGGAGATCCTGCGCAGAGCCCTTACGGAGCTGGAGGACGAGTGATCACGGCAGCGGTCCTGGCAGCGCTCGCGTTGGCGTGCGCGGTCGGCTCCTGGCGTTTCACCACGGCCCGGTGGACCTCCCGCGCCCCCAGGCTGGCCATCATCGTCTGGCAGTCACTCGGCGTGTCCTGGGGCCTCGCCACCACGGGCGCCATGCTCGCCTTCGCCGTCCAGCCCTATGGCACCGGCGTGATCCCCGGGCTTCTCGCGTTCGCGCGCGGGGAGACGCCCGCGCAGGCGTGGGACCCGCTCCACGTGCTGGCGCTGATCGCCGGGCTCACCGCGCTCGCGGTCCTGGTCGCGGTGCTGCTCACCGCGGGTGTGCAGGCGCTGCGGGCCCGCCGCAGGCACCGCGTGCTGCTCGCGTTGATCTCCCACGACGACCCGGGCGTGCCGGGCGTGCGGGTGCTCGACCATCCCAGCGCCGCCGCCTACTGCGTGCCGGGGCTGCGCTCGCAGGTCGTGGTCAGCGAGGGCGCGCTCAAGCTGCTGTCGGAGGACGAACTGGCCGCCGTGCTCGCTCACGAGGCGGCCCACGTACGCGAGCGCCACGACCTCGTGCTGCTGCCGTTCGCCGCGCTGCGCAGGGCGCTGCCCTGGTCGAAGGTGGTGGCCGACGCGCAGGCCCAGGTCGAGCTGCTGATCGAGATGGCCGCCGACGACCGCGCCCGCCGCTACTGCTCGCCACGCCGGCTGGCGACGGCGCTGCTGCGCTTCGGCGCGTCAGGGGCGATGCCGACGCCCCACGGCATGCTCGGCGTCCACGTCCACAACGTCATGGCCAGGGTCGATCGCCTGGTCAAGCCGCTGCCAGAGCTGACCATGACGGTCCGTTCCAGCTACATCGCCCTGTCTGTGACGTTGGTCACGAGCGCTCCGCTGCTCTGGTTCTTCCAGCTCTAGCGCTTGCAGCTGTTAACCACTCTGTTTGCAATTGCAAGCAGGGCGAGGCAGACTATGAGGCATGGCACTACCCAAAGTCGGCTCGATCGGTGAATACATCCGCGATCAGCGGCAGCAGGCGAAGATCTCGCTGCGCCAGCTCGCCGCGGCGGCAGGGGTGTCCAACCCCTACCTGAGCCAGATCGAGCGCGGCCTGCGCAAGCCGAGCGCGGAGATTCTCAACCAGATCGCCAAAGGTCTGCGCATCTCCTCGCAGGCGCTCTATGTGCAGGCGGGCCTCATCGAGGACCGTGAGCCGCCGAGCGACGTGCTCACCGCGATCAGAGCCGACTCGCATCTCAGCGAACGTCAGCGCCAGGTGCTGATCGACATCTATGAGTCGTTCCGCAAGGAGCATCCCGCCGAGGACGAGCAGACCTCCCAGAATGCCCACCCCCGGCGCGACGCCGATTCGGACGACGAGCCGCTGCCCGAGGAGTTTCTCGCCGCTCTTGAGCCCTATGCGGCGACCTCACGCAACGGCAACGTCACCCAGGAAACCAAGGAAGGTTAACCCATGACGCTCGCCACCGAGGTCAAGAAGCTCACCGAGTCCAAGCCGTTCTACGCCGTGGCCGGCGTCGGCGACTTCGCCGTGGAGAAGCTGCGCGAGCTGCCCGAGCAGCTGCAGAAGCTCCAGTCCCGCCGCTACGACCTGGCCAAGGACCTGCCGGTCAAGGCCCGCGAGTACGCCGACAAGGCCGAGGGCATCGCCAGGGAGCTGCCCGAGAAGGCCCGCACGTACGCCGACACGCTCACCCACAAGGCCACCGAGGTCTACGACGAGTTCGCCACCCGTGGCCGCCGCGTCGTCAGCAAGACCACCGGCGAGGCCGCCCTTGAGCTGGAGGAGGTGTCGGTGGCCGCCGAGCCGCCCGTCGCCGAGCCGGTAGAGCCGGCCAAGAAGCCGCGCGCGACCCGCGTGTCCGGCACGGGCAAGGCCGCCAAGGCCTGACCCATGCCCGCGGCCCGTCTCCCAGCGCGGAGGCGGGCCTTTCCTTTCCGGGGTGCCCGCGGGTCGGGGGCGCCTATTAGGCTGAAGCCGTTTGGTTCGCGGCGTTGGGCGGAGACGACTACATGAACATGATCTACGGGGTCTTCAACCTCCTCTTCCTGGTGCTCGCCGTGGCCATCCTCGGCATGGCGGTCTACGCGCTGGTGCACGCGCTGCGGGTGCCGGCCAACGCCTTCGTCGCGGCGGGCAAGCTGCAGAAGAACCTGTGGCTGCTGATCCTCGCCCTGGCCACGCTGTTCTCCGCCGCCGGCGCGCTGAGCTACTTCCAGGGGTTCATGATGGTCGGCGGCAGCGGGTTCCTCGGCATCGGGCTCGGCATCTTCTCGATCGCAGCGGTCATCGCGGCCACCGTCTACATCGTCGACGTGAAGCCGGCCGTCAAGGGCATGGGCGGCCGGGGCAACAGCGGCCCCTACGGCCCCTGGTAAGCCCTCTGATGAGCCTTGAGCTCGCCGGCCAGCCAGGCGGCCAGCCGTTCGTGGCCGGCGCGCGTCGGGTGGATGCCGTCGGGCAGCACCGCCTCGCGCGGCCACGTCCTGAGCATGGGGTCGAGGAAGGGCACCTTCCCGGCCGCGGCGGCCTGGGCGAGGGCGTCGCGCACGCCGTACGCGCGGCGCGGCGGGTCCTCCAGCCAGATGGGGCCCACCATGACCGTCCTGGTCTCGGGCCAGTGGGTGCGCACCTGGGCGAGCAGGGCGGTGGCGGCGCGGCGTACGTCGTCGGGGCTCCAGCGGCGGTCGTTGTGGCCGCCGGAGATGACGAGCAGGTCGGGGGCCGGCCGCCAGGCCAGCTCAAGCTCGTACGAGCGCCGGAACGTGCGGCCCGCCCGCCCGGCGTTGCAGAAGCCGGTGCCGCTCGCGCCCGCGATGATCGGCTGCCAGCCCATGAGCCTGGCGGTCTGGGAGGCGTAGCTCTCCCAGCGCGGCACCGGCCCTGACCCCACGGCGAAGCTGTCGCCCACGAACATCAGCACGGGCGCGGGCAGCCGCGCCCCGAGCGGCGGGTCGGCGACGTCGCCGCAGGCCGGCAGGGCCAGCAGCACGAGGACCGCGGCGCTTCGCGTCAGGCTCCGCATGACCACCCCAGGGCACTAGGCTGCCGATATGAGCACTGATCTCCACGGACGCACGCAACGACTGGAGTTGTCCGACCAGAGTCTGCGTGACTTCGAGGCCGTCGTCCTGGACGCCACACCCGAGGGCATCGTGCTGAGCAGGTCGGCATTCTATCCAGGTGGGGGCGGCCAGCCGGCGGATCACGGCGTTCTGATCTGGCAAGGCGTCGAAACCCGCATCGTCGGGGTGCGCAAAGGCGACGATCTCTACCTGATTCCGGCGGAGGACGATCCGATCCCGCCGGCCGGCACGGTCGTCAGGGGCGCGGTGGCCGACGAGCGGCGCTCGGCGCTCATGCGTACGCACTCCGGCCTGCACGTGCTGTGCGGCGTGGTGTTCAGGGACTACGGCTGCCTGGTCACCGGCGGCAATATGGACCCGCTGAGCGCCCGCATGGACTTCAACCTGCCCGAGGTGCCGCCCGGCTTCAAGGAGGCCGTGGAGCACGCCTGCAACGCCGAGATCGCCGCCGACCGGCGCATCGACGTGCGGGTGCTGCCCAGGACCGAGGCGTTCGCCATCCCCGACATCGTGCGCACGGCCACCAACCTCGTGCCCGAGAGCGTGCAGGACGTCCGCATCGTCGACATCGTCGGCCTCGACACCCAGGCCGATGGCGGCACCCACGTGGCCTCCACCAAGCAGATCGGCCGCATCGAGGTGGCCAAGGTCGAGAGCAAGGGGCGCGGCTTCCGCCGCCTGCGCATCCGCGTCGCCGACTAGCCGATCACCTTCTCCAGGCCGTCGAGCAGCGGCGTCAGGCCGAACTCGAAGAGCAGGTCGAGGTCGAGGTCGAAGTCGTCGCCCAGCTCCTCGATGAGCCGCGTGAAGGCGGGATGGCGGCCCGACGCGGTGAGACCCAGCAGCGCCGGATATTGCGCGTCCATCCACTCGTCGGCGGTCATGCCGGTGTGGGCGCGGGCCCGCCGTTCGAGCTCCAGGTTGGCCGCCATGCCCTGCACGTAGCTGAAGAGCAGGGTGTGCACGTGCATCTTGGTCACCGGGTCGAGGCTCGTGCCGGCGAGCGCGCGCATCGCCCACTCGGCGTGCTCCAGCAGCGCCGGTGAGGGCATCGGCCTGGTCAGTGAGGTCGTGCCGGCCACCCAGGGGTGGGCGCGGTAGACGGCCCACTGCGTCCTGGCGGCGATCTCCATCGCCGCCCGCCAGCCTTCGGGCGCCTCCTGCGGCAGCGGGAAGTCGCCGATCACCGCGCCCACCATGAGCATGACCAGGTCGTCCTTGCCGCCCACGTGGCGGTAGAGGGACATGGTGGCGACGCCCAGGCGGGTGGCGAGGCCCCGCATGGTCAGCTCCTCCAGCCCGTCCTCGTCGGCGATCTCGACGGCCGCGCGCACGATGCGCTCGCGGGTCAGGTCGTGCTCGTGCGACGCCGGCCTGAGCTTGGGGGTGCGGCTCTCGGCCACGACGGTGCCCACCCTGGGCTCGGCGACCACGACGCCCTCTCTGGCCAGCAGCGTGAGCGCCTTGGCGGCGGTGGCCAGGGCGACGTTCCAGTCTCTGGCGAGCTGCCTGGTCGAGGGCACGCGCTCGCCCGGGCGGAGCCTGCCGTCCGCGATGCGCCGCTTGATGTCGGCGGCGATGCGGGCGTGGGGCGGGACCGCGTCGGCCATCGATTTCCCTCCTGTACTAGTACAGATCCTTCCTACTATAGCTTGCTACCAGCTGTATGTACTGCATACATTCACGTCTGCGTACAACGTCAACTGCGAGGAGCGACACCATGAGAGTCCTGGTTTCCGGTGCGGGGGTGGGCGGTGCCGTGCTGGCCCACTTCCTCGGGCGCGCGGGGGCGGAGGTGACCGTGGTCGAGCGGGCACCGGCCCCGCGCGAGGGCGGGCAGGCCATCGACGTCAGGGGCGCGGCACTCACCGTCGCCGAGCGGATGGGGGTGCTGGACGAGATCAGGGGCCTGCGCACGACCATGCGCGGCATGTCCATGGTCGACAGCCACGGCACCGAGCTGATGCGCGACACCGAGCAGACGGTCAGCGGCGGCCGCTTCGACAGCCCCGACGTCGAGATCATGCGCGGCGACCTGATCGCCGTGCTCACCGCCGCGAGCCCGGCCCGCCGCGTCCACGGCGACTCGATCGCCACCCTGACCGAGGACGGCGAGGTGACGTACGAGAGCGGCGGCCACGACCGCTACGACGTCGTCATCGGCGCCGACGGCCTGCACTCGAAGGTGCGCGCGCTGGCCTTCGGCCCCGAGTCGCGGTACGTGCACCACCTCGGCCAGTACATCTCCATCTTCACCGCCGACAACTTCCTCGGCCTCGACCACTGGCAGACCTGGTTCACCGAGGGCGAGGCGGGGGGCGTGGTGTTCAGCGACCGCGACCCGGCGCGGATGCTGGTCAACCTGGGCTTCGCCGCCGAGCCCTTCCCGTACGACCACCGCGACGTCGAGGGCCAGAAGCGGCTGGTGCAGGAGCGCTGCGCCCACGTGTGGGAGGCGCCCAGGCTCCTCGAAGCCATGTGGAAGGCCGGCGACTTCTACTTCGACGCCATCGCCCAGGTCAGGATGGACCGCTGGAGCACCCGGCGGGTGGCGCTGGTCGGCGACGCCGCCTACTGCGCCTCGCCGATGTCGGGCCAGGGCACGAGTCTGGCGATGGTGGGGGCGTACGTGCTGGCCGAGGAGCTGATCGCGGACCCGCTGGGCGCCGGAGAGCGCTACGAGCGGCGCCTGCGGCCCTTCGTCGCGGCCAACCAGGCGCTCGCCGTGGAGAACCCTGGCGGGCCCGCCTCCCCGGAGAGCGTGCAGCGGGCGGCCAACGCCATCACGCTGGACTGACGGTACAAACCGCTACGATGTCCCGCCATGACGGGTTTCAGACTCACGTTGACCGCCCTCGCGGCCACCGCTCTGACGCTGACCGCAGCCTCAGCCGCAGCCCCGGCCGCAGCGGCGCAGGCCGGGATCACGGACGAGGTGACGATGACCCTCGGCAAGGACGGCACCCTGCACGTCGTCGAGAAGATCGGCGGGGCGTCGGGAGAGCTCAAGCGGACGTTCCTCACCCGGACCCGCTACGACGACGCCAGCGACCGCCTCTACCAGATCGCCAACGTCAAGGGCGGCACCCTGTCGGGCGACGAGCTCACCGTGACGGGCCAGACCGTCGAGTACGACGTCAAGGGCGCGGTGACCCCCTCGGGCGACGTCGACGAGCTGCGCTGGTTCGCGGTCGGCGGCTGGAACCAGCCCGTCACCAAGGCGACCGTGCACGTCAAAGGCCCGGGCCAGATCCAGAGCCTGTCGTGCTTCGCCGGTGAGCTGACCTCCGCCGTCGGCTGCACCTCGGCCTCGATGAACCACGAGGCTACCGAGGCCGAATTCGAGCAGGACGACCTCGCGTCAGGCGAGACGCTGACCGTCGTCGTCGGCTACCCCGAGGGCGTCACGGGCGCCGAGCCCATCCTCGACCGGCGCTTCTCCCTGTCGGCCGCCTTCACCCTCGACGCCATCACCGGCGGCGCCCTGACCGGCCTGCTGGTGCTGCTGCTCGGCGGCATCGGGCTGCTCTACTGGACGCGCGGGCGCGACGCCAGGGCCGCGGGCCACGAGGGCGGCCCCATGGCGGCGGTGCAGAACGGCCACTTCACCCCGCCCGACGGCGTCCGGCCCGGCCAGATCGGCACGCTGGTGGACGAGCAGGCCGACGTCGTCGACGTCACCGCGACCATCGTCGACCTGGCCGTCCGCGGCTATCTGCGCATCGACGAGCAGCCGCGGCAGACGTACGACGCGCCCGACTGGATGCTCGTCAAGCTGCCCAGCGCGCCCGTGGACGCGCTCCTGCCCTACGAGCGGGCGCTGTACGACGCCGTCTTCGAGGGCCGCGACCACGTGCTGCTGTCGCAGCTGACCGGCTCCTTCGCCAGCCACCTCGGCGAGGTGCGCGACGCGCTCTACGCCGACGTGGTCAAGCAGGGCTGGTTCGCCCGCAGGCCCGACACCGAGCGCACTCGCTGGACGACGCTCGGCGTGGTGCTCATCGGGGTGGGCCTGCTGGCCACCGTCGCGCTGGCCTGGTTCACCACGTACGGGCTGCTCGGCCTGGCCGTCGTCATCGCGGGCGGCGCGCTGGCGGCCGGCGGGCAGTACATGCCCGCGAAGACCGCCAAGGGCTCGGCCGCGCTCGCCCAGACGATGCGCTTTCGCCAATATCTGTTCTCCGGCGAACTGGGCGACGTGCCCGAGCAGCACCGGGTGGAGCTGTTCTCCCGCTACCTGCCGTACGCCGTGATCTTCGACGGGGTCGAGCACTGGTCGCGGGTGGTGGCCTCCGTCACCGGCAACGGGCAGCGGGCCGACAACCTCTACTGGTACCACGGGCCGGCGGAGTGGGACCTGTCCAAGTTCGCCGGGTCGATGCGCACGTTCACCACGACGACCTCGGGGGCCATCTCCGCCACCCGCCAGTTCCGCAGCCTCTAGCGCACCCGCAGCTCGCCGACCGGGCGGCCGCCGCCAAGCACGGCGGGGGCGCCCAGCTCGGCCAGCTCGGGCGCGTCCAGGCCGAGCGAGCGCAGCGCCGCCACGGTGACCGCGACGCGGGCACGCGGCGAGCCGTCCTCGATCTTGACCGTGCCGGCCCTGCCGTCCTCGAAGGCGAACGCGTCGAACGCCTCGGCCCCGGCCTTCAGCATCAGGCCGGGCAGCGCGCGCATCAGCTTCGCCTCGGGCCGGTCGGTGCCCGACGTCCACTCCGGGTAGCTGCGCATGGCGTCGAAGATCTTGCGCTCGCAGGAGTCGGGCGACGACATCGGGAACGCGCGGAACGCCTTCGTCACCCCGAGCATCGAGACGAAGAACAGCGGCGCACCGCACCCGTCCACGCCGGAGGCGGCGACCCGCTCGCCGGTCAGCTCCTCCACCGTCTCCCTGATCGCGCGCTGCAACGGATGCGCCGGCTCCAGGTACGTCGTCAGCGGCCAGTCGTTGAGCGCGCAGGTGGCCAGCATGGCGGCGTGCTTGCCCGAGCAGTTCATGTAGACCCGCCCGCGCTCGGTCACCGCGCGGTCGAACGGGTAGTCCTCAGGGCACAGCAGGGCCGACTCGTCCAGCCCGGCACCCGCCAGGATCTTCCTGACGCCCTCCACGTGGAACGGCTCGCCCGAGTGGGAGGCGCAGGCCAGCGCCAGCAGCTCGTCCTCCAGGTCCAGGCCGGCCCGGAGCATCCCGAGCGCCTGGAGCGGCTTCATCGACGACCGTGGCGAGGCCGGCACGTGCACCGCTCCCCTGGTCTCGACCGGGCGCCCCGCGGCGTCCACGGTCAGCATGCGGGCCAGGTGAGTGGACTCCACGAACCCGGACCGGACGACTTCCACAACCATCGACATGTTCTTAACCCCTTTCGACACGAGTGTATGGAGGGGTTTGACCTGGTCCAGAATGGGATCCCATGCGAGCAGTCGTACAGAGAGTCAGGTCGGCCTCGGTCGAGGTCGAGGGGCGCACGGTCGGGGCCATCGCGGAGCCCGGCCTGCTGGTCCTCGTGGGGGTCACGCACACCGACACGCGCGCCGAGGCCGCCAAGCTCGCCGCCAAGCTGTGGGGGCTGCGGCTCCTGCACGGCGAGAAGTCCTGCTCCGACGTGTCGGCGCCGCTGCTGGTGATCAGCCAGTTCACGTTGTACGGCGACGCCCGCAAGGGCCGCCGCCCCACCTGGCAGGCCGCGGCCCCAGGCCCGGTGGCCGAGCCGCTGGTGGACGCCGTGGTCGAGGAGCTGCGGGCGCTCGGCGCGCACGTGGAGACGGGGGTGTTCGGGGCCGACATGCAGGTGTCCCTGGTCAACGACGGCCCCATCACGGTCGTCCTCGAGTTTTAGCGGATGCGGCGGCGCAGCGACGGGTCGATGCTGACGTTACGCCCCGCGTCCGGCGGCACGACGACCTCCTGGGCCGCCGCCACCCCGCCGGCCAGCAGCGGCGCGTCGATCGGCACCGTGCGCTTGACCACCGCGAGCGCGATCGGGCCCAGCTCGTGGTGGCGGGCCGCCGAGCCCACCACGCCGACCTCCTGGCTCTCGAAGATCACCGGGGCGCCGTGCGGGGGCAGCGTGTCGACGCTGCCGTCGAGGTGGAGGAAGACCAGGCGGCGCGGCGGGTGGCCGAGGTTGTGCACCCGCGCCACCGTCTCCTGGCCGCGGTAGCAGCCCTTGCTGAGGTGCACGGCCGCGCCGATCCAGCCCACCTCGTGGGGGATCGTCTTGTGGTCGGTCTCGAACCCGAGCCGCGGCCGGTGCGCCTCGATGCGCAGCGCCTCGTACGCCCACAGCCCCGCCAGCGGCCGCCCGAGATGCTCGGCCAGCTCGGACCGCGGCACCAGGAAGTCCTCGGACGCCGTGGAGAGCACCGCGAGGTCGTCGGCCCGCGACACCTCGACCCGCAGCATGAACCGCATGCGGTCGAGGTAGTCGACCAGGCTCTGCCCGGTGCCGGGCTCGACGTGGGCGAGCATGGTCTCGCCGTCGTCGACCAGCGTCAGGTGGTGCTGCACGCGGCCCTGCAGGTCGAGGTCGAGCGTCTGCGTCCACTCACCTGGACGCAGCGTGTCGAGCTTTTGCGAGGTCAGATCGTTGAGCCATTTCAGCCGGTCGGCGCCGGAGATGCGGACGACCTCGCGGTTGCTGCGGTCGACGACCGCCTCTCCCTTCGCCAGCGCGCGCTGCTCGGCGAACAGGTCGCCGTAGTGGGCGGCTACGTCGGAGTCCGGCGCGTCGGCGGCGACTGCGCCGGGGAGATCGAGCAGAGGGCTACGCATGCCTTCCAGGCTATCCGCCCGGCCGGTCGCTTTTTCGCCGGGTCAGCGGCAGTCGCGGCAGCGGCCGAACACGGTCAGATGATGGACGTCGGCCACGAAGCCCATCTCCTGGTCGAGCCCCTTCACCAGGCCCTCGGCCAGCTCGGGACGCACCTCGAACACCTGGTCACAGCCCCTGCACACCAGGTGCACGTGGTCGGCCTCGGCGGCCAGGTGGTAGGTGGGGGCGCCGTGGCCGAGGTGGGTGTGGGTGACCAGGCCCAGCTCCTCCAGCAGCTCCAGCGTGCGGTAGACGGTCGAGATGTTCACACCGCGCGCCGTCTCGCGCACCTTGACGCAGATCTCCTCCGGCGTGGCGTGCTCAAGCTCCTTGATGGCCTCGAGGACGAGCTGACGCTGCGGGGTGACCCGGTAGCCCTTGGCGCGGAGTTCTTCGTGCCACTGCGTCTCCGTCATGCACCGAGTCTATGCCGCGACGATATTCACTTGCCCGTTTCGCGGCAGACCGCATAGCTTCGTTGGTACGCGGAAAGGAGGTGGTCCGAATAATGGTTAGTCATAGTCGGGCTAGCGAGGTGGTTGTCCGCTGACCTCGCGGACTGTTGTCTCGTGACGTCAGCGAATACGAGGCAACCACCGGGGCCCCTGACAGCCGGAGGGCGGGACGTCTGATCCCGGCCATTGGTCCATCCGGCCCGCCCGCAGAGCGCGGCGGAGTGTTGTCCGGGGCCCTTTTTCATGCCCGCCCTCGGCCGGAGCCTCAGTGCTCCCCGCGGGCGGGCACTCCCAGCTTCTCGCACGCCTCGCGGTAGAGCCGCACGACGGCCTTGCGCGCCTGGGCGCGCTCGGTCAGCGTCTCGCCCCACGGCACCCGCACCCGCTCGCCGCCGTCGATCGTGAACGTGATCGCCTCGGCGTCGACGTCGCTCGTGACCGCGGTGCCCGCGTCGGGCCTGCCGCCCAGCGCGCGCACGATGAGCAGGCCGTCCTCGGCGTGGTCGTCGTTCATGTGCCGCTTGATCGCCTCGACCACGTCAGGGGTGAACGGCGTGCTCATCAGGCGACCTTCTTCAGCTCTGCCGACATGTGGTCGGTGAGCGGGTGGCCCACGGCGGCCATCTCGTAGGCCCACATGAGGTTGCCGTTGACCAGGCCGTAGAGGCGGTGGCCCGCGGTGTACTCCTTCGCCGAGGCGGTGCGGGCGACGACGTCGGTGCGCAGCTCGATCTTGTGGAAGACGACCTCGCCGATGTAGATCTCGACGATGCCCGTCGGGTGGGAGAGCACGACCTCGATCTGCCGCTCGGGCAGCGAACGCCAGTAGCCGGACTCCGTGGCGAGCGGCCTGACGCGGTTGCCCGCGTCGTCGAGCAGCCAGGTGCGGCTCACGTAGGTCAGGAACGGCTTGCCGTTGTGGCCGAACTCGATCTCCTGGCCGAAGTTGAAGCTCTCGATCGTCGGGTAGCCGCCCACGCCGGCGCCTTCCCACCGCCCCAGCAGGAACGCGATCGGCTCCAGGCCGGGGTGCAGCTCAGGTTCTTCCATGGTGTCCAAGACTAGTGGCGGCGACCGGTGGCGGTGGAGCTGCGGGGCGTTAGGGTGGCGGACATGGCACGATCACTGGTGATCAAGGTGACCGCGGGGGCCGACGCCCCCGAGCGCTGCAACCAGGCGTTCACGGTCGCGGCCGCCGCGCTCGCGAGCGGCGTACCCGTCTCCCTGTGGCTGACCGGGGAGTCGTCGTGGTTCGCGCTGCCCGGCCGGGCCAAGGAGTTCAGCCTGCCGCACGCCGCGCCGCTCACCGACCTGCTCGACGCCCTGCTCGCGGCCGGGCGGGTGACGCTCTGCACGCAGTGCGCCGCCCGCAGGAACATCACCGTCGACGACCTCATCGACGGCATCCGCATCGCGGGCGCGCCGGCGTTCGTCGAGGAGGTCACCGCCGAGGGCGTGCAGGCGCTGGTCTACTGAGTCGGCTACTGATCGCTTGACGGCAGGGGCTCGCCGGTCTCCAGCAGGGTCTTGAGGCTGGAGACGATCTCCGGCCAGCCCTGGCCGACGCCTTCCCTGATCGAGCTGCCCGGCTCGAACCCGCCGTGCACGACGGTCAGCCTGACCAGCTCGCCGGCCTGCTCGATCTCGAACGACACCGTCGAGCGCGCCTCCTTGGCCATCTCCTCCCGCCCTTCCGGGCTGAGGCCGACGAGCTCGGCGAACTCGGGCGTGATCGAGTGCCACGTGTACGCCAGCCGCCGGTGCGGCTCCGAGGCCACCACGACCTGCTCGGGGTCGGCCATCCTGACGCCCTTGTACGTCCAGGTGACCGCCGACCCCTCCCGCCAGTCGGACTCCAGCTCGACCCCCCAGTAGCGCCGGGTCCACGCGGGGTCGGTGAGCGCCTGCCAGAGGCGCTCCGGGGTGGTGCGGATGTAGGTCGTGTAGACGACGTCCTGATCCATGGGACGTTCCTCCAAGGCCGTCTTGAGGTCCGCCAGGGCGCCTGCCCGGTGGCGGTCGTACCGGTTGATCCAGCGTTCGGCGATGGCGTTGATCGGTACGGCGTTGAGGAAGTGCAGCTTCTCCCGCCCGCGCCGCACGGTGGTGACCAGGTTGGCCTCCTCCAGCACGGCGAGGTGCTTGCTGACCGACTGCCTGGCCATGTCGAGCCCCGCGCACAGCTCGCGCAGCGTCTGCCCGTCGCGGGCGTTGAGGCTGTCGAGCAGGCGGCGGCGGCTGGGGTCGGCCAGCGCCCTGAACACGTCGTCCATCGTTTCGCCATCCTGACATGCAGCCGTCCGGCTGCCTATCGCCAAAATAGGCAGCCATACGGCTGCCTGTCAACCGGGGAACAACCAACGGCCCGGCTCCCGCAGGCGGGAGCCGGGCCGGAAGGGGTAAGGGGAAGGGAGGGATGCGAGAGAGTGCGAGCACAACCCTTCAGCGGCGCGCCGCGGACGGCGGAGCCGCAGACGGCAGAGCCGCAGACGGCAGAGCCGCAGACGGCGGAGCCGCAGGTCGCGGGGCCGCGGACGGCGCAGCCGCGGACGGCGGAGCTGCAAGCGGCGGGGGCGCGGGCGGGGCTGGGGGTGTCCTGCTGGGTCAGTGTTGCTGCTGGAGGACCGTGGTGAGGCGTTCTTGGCGGAGGGCCTCGTAGCGGGTGTCGTCGAGGGGGGCGAGGTCGCCCACACGCCACGACAGCAGCAGGTCGGCCAGGCCGGGGTTGCGGGCCAGGGCGGGGCCGTGGAGGTAGGTGCCGACGACGTGGCCGGCGTAGCAGCCCTCGAAGCCGTCGCCGTTGCCGGTGCCGACGATCGTCTTCGACAGCGGCTTGACGCCGGGGCCCAGGCGGGTGACGCCCATGTGGTTCTCGAAGCCGGTCAGCGTGGGGATGTTGAGCGCGGCGTCCACCTCGGCCACCAGCTCGCCCACCGCACGCGCGGGACCGCGCGCGCTGGAGATGTCGAGCAGGCCGATGCCGTCGACCGGCTGGCCCTCCTCGCCGCCGAACGTGCTGCCCATGATCTGGTAGCCGGCGCACACCGCGAGCAGCGACGCCCCCCGCGCGACGGCGCGGTGCAGGCCGCCGTCTTTACGCAGGCGCCCTGCGGCCAGGATCTGCGGGCGGTCCTCGCCGCCGCCGATGAGGTAGATGTCGCCGGTCTCGGGCACCGGGTCGGCCGAGCGTACGTGGATCGTCTCCGTCTCGATGCCCCGCCGCTGCGCCCGCTGCTCCAGGACCAGCACGTTGCCCTGGTCGCCGTAGGTGCTCAGCAGGTCGGGATAGATCCAGACGATGCGAAGGGCGCTGTCAGACGGCACGGCCGAACTCCGATCGGATCTGCTGGAAGGCGGTGTAGTTGGCGATCACGTCGACCCGGCCGGGCGGCTGCATCGCCAGGGCCTCGTTGAACGACTCGCACAGCGTGAACGGCACCTCCGCCACGTCGAGCCGCAACGCCAGGTCGAGCCGGCGCTGGCCGGTGACGAACACCGGGCGCCCGCGCAGGATGCGGTAGTCGACGTCCCACAGCCACGAGGTGTCGCGGCCGTCGGGGCCCTGCGCGTTGACCGACAGGATGATCGGCAGCTGCGGGTCGGCGACGTCGAACGCCTCGAGCCAGCCCGCCGGGTTCTTCGCCAGCAGCAGCCTGGCGTGCCGGCCGTCGCGCTCGACCGTGGTGTAGCGGCCCGCGACGGAGGTGACCTCGCGCAGCCGGGGCAGCGCCTGCTCGACCGGCAGTCCGAACGCCTCGGCCACGGCCAGCGCCATCACCGCGTTGGAGCGGTTGGCCTGGCCGGGAAGCTGGATGTCGAGCAGCCACCGCTGGCCGCGCGGGTCGATCGCCGCATCGTCGTCGACCACCCACTGCGGCTCAGGACGGTGGAACGTGCACTCGCGGCACGCCCAGTCGGCGTCCTTGCGGTCGAGCGGGCCGCCGCACTCGGGGCAGCACCACGAGTCCTCTTTCCAGCGCTGGCCGCCGGCCACCCAGGTGACCTTCGCGGCCGTGGAGGCGCCCCAGGTGACGAGCGGGTCGTCGCAGTTGGCGATGACGTGGGTGGGCTTGCCGGACAGCGCCCTGCGCCACTTCTGGGCCAGCAGCCAGATCTCGGCCGCGCGGTCCATCTGGTCGCGGCTGAGGTTCATCAGGCAGACGACGCCCGCGCCCGTCGTGTCGAGGACCTCGGGCAGGTATTTCTCGTCGACCTCCAGCACGCCGTAGGGGGCGCGCTTGTGCTGGGAGAGCGCCGAGACGTGGCCGGCCGGCATGTTGGCGCCGAACGCGTTGGTGGCGACCTCGCCGAGCTCCAGCAGGGCCGAGGTGATCAGCCGGGTCGTGGTGGTCTTGCCGTTGGTCGCACTGACCAGAGCCAGCTTGCGGTCACGGGCCAGCTTGCGGAGGAGGTCGGGCTCAAGGAGCAGACCGACCCGCCCGCCGATCACCGATCCGTCACCGCGCCCTGTCATCCTGGACAGCGTGGCGGCACTGCGTCCCAGGGCGCTGGCGAGCTGGGCCCGCAGAGGAAGCTGGGTCATGTGCATGGATCCTAGTCCGGGTTACCGCCTGGTTCGGAGGGGCGCGCGAAAACCCCGCCCGGTTTGACCGCCCAAGCGAAGGTTCACCCCACCCGATCTCCGCTGTGCCACAAACGTGTCACGGGGAGGGGGTGCTGTAGGCAGGGGTGGCGTTCACCGGAGGGCCCGTCGGCTCTGCGAAGGTGATCTCAGGGGCGCCGCCCTGCTCGAACGGCAGCACGAACCGGCGCGGCCACGACAGCACGCCCTCCAGCCAGCCCGCCCCCATGGTCTGCCCGACGTGCCGGATCCTGGCCGCCGCCTCGACCCCGATGGCCACGGTCAGGATGTCGCGCTGGACGCTCTCGTGCTCGTCGTCGCCGAGGATCACCCGCCAGGCCAGCTCCCTGTTGTGGTCCACCTCCATGGACAGCGGGTGGTGGCGCAGCGCCTTGGCCCGGTGGCCGAGCAGCTCGGTGTGGCCGAGGTCGCCGGTGCCCGCGGACGGGCGGAACAGGGCGTACTCCATGGGCGGCGCGGGGCTGCGCAGGTTCGGGGCGGGGTGGCCGTACGGGAAGAGCCGCTCCACCTCGTGCAGCCAGCGCACCTGCGGGATGACCCACGACGCGCCCGGCCGCTCGCCGCCGCTGTCGAGCCCGCCGAGCAGCCGGCCGGCGGCCTCCGCGGCCTTCTCGGTGAGCAGCGAAGGGTCGAACCACGTGCGCAGCGACCAGGCGCGCCGCTGCACGCAGCGCTCGATGAGGGTGGCGAGCAGGCACTCCCTGCGCCGGGCGGGCAGCTCGCCCCAGGCGGCCGACAGCGCGCGCGGCACGCCGGGCAGCGGCCGGTTGCTGACGAAGGCCAGCACGACCGTGTCGCACCAGATGCGCAGCCAGGCCCACTCCTGTGCCCCGGCGAGCACGTCGGCCTCGCGCAGCTCGACCAGCGTGCACGCCTGCCCGGTACGGCACTGCGCCCCGCACGCGGCCGACCTGCGCCCCCTGATGGGCGGCGGCGGCCCGGGCAGCACCTTCTCCCGCGACTCGCCGAGCGGCACCCGCACGCGCAGCGGCCGGTCCATGCCGTCGGCGAACACCGCCGCCGAGCCGGGCTGCAGGGAGACGACGTGGCGCGACTGCTCGTCGCTGAGGTTCATGGCCGCGCCGACGAGCCGCCTGTCGTCCTCGGCGGGCAGCCGGTGCACGACCTTCAGCGCGGTGTTCTTGACCACGTCGGTGACGAGCTTGGTGGGGATCTGCTCGGCCACCACGATGCCCTCGCCGTACGCCCTGATCTCGGCGAGCATCCCGGCCAGCAGCTCGACGGCGTGGGTGGAGGCCCGGCCGTGGCCGCGGTCGCGCAGCAGCCGGTGCGCCTCCTCGATGACGATGACGTGCCGCAGCCCGGTCGAGCGCTCGCGCCGGGCGCGCATGCGCAGGTGCTCGACGATGCGGATGATCAGCGTGCCCATGAGGAACGCCTTGTCCTCGTCGTTGGCGACGTCCTCGATGGCGAGCACGACGTCGCGTTCGAGCAGGCCGCCGATGTCGGCGGGGTGGCCGCCCTCGAAGAAACGCCCTGCGGAGCCGACGCGCAGGGAGCGCAGCCGCAGCGAGATGAAGCCCTCGACGTCGGCCTGCACCTCGCGGCCGTAGCCGATCTCCTTGATGACGTCCATGGCGTGCTGCTGAAGCTGTTCGAGGGTGGGGATGCTGGGCGGGACGTCGGAGCCCGGCACGGCGCCGCCGGTGACGACGTCCCAGCCGGTGGCCTCGTAGACGCGCTGCAGGGCCAGCGACATGATCTGCGGGAACGGCTCCTCGGCGTCGAACGCGGCCATGAACAGCGCCCTGACCATGTCGATGTGGGCCTGGACGGGGTAGCCGGGCTCGGGTTCGAGCGGGTTGACGCTGAACGGCACGCCGTCGGGGGCCGACGGGTTGATCACGGTGACCGGGTCGGGGACGCGGCCCGCCATGGCGGCGTACTCGGACTTGGCGGGCTCGATCGCGAGCCAGGGGATGCGGGCGCGGCTGAGCTGCTCCAGCAGGTGGCGTACGGTCTGCGACTTGCCCGAGCCGGTCGCGCCGGTGACGAACGCGTGCCGGTTGAGCGTGGCGAGCGGCACACGGAACGAGCCGACGCCCCTGTCCTGCCCGTCGAGGATCTCGCCCAGCAGCAGCTCGCCGCCGTCCACGCCGCCGTCCGACTCGGACGTCACGTCGAAGAAGCCCGACTCCAGCACCCGCACGCCGGGCACCTCACGCCGGGGCAGCCCGGCCAGCGCGGCCAGCGCGCCCGCCGTCGCGGCGAAGGGGGCCGCGGCGCCGTCGGCCGGGTCCTGCATGGTGATGGCGAGCGCCTCGGGCAGCGCGTACGCGGCCCCGTGCGAGCTGCGCAGCCGGTACGGATGATGGCTCATCTCGACCGACCCCACGAGCACGGGAGCGATCTGCCGCAGCTCCTCGGCGGTGGCGCCCCCGGCCAGCACGCGCACGTTCCACAGGCCCGCCTCGCGGAAGGCGTCCAGCTCCTGCATGCGCCGCTCGGCCCGCTCCGCGTCGAAGCGGGAGCGCTCGGAGGCGTCGCCGTACTGGCGCAGCACGTTGAGCTGGGTGCGCAGGTGCGCCACCTCGGCGTCCAGCAGGTCGGTCGGCTCGGCGACCACCAGCCAGGCGAACGGCCGGGACATGAGCGTGACCAGCGTCGACTCGAACAACGTGGGCCGCCTGAGCTCGTCGGGGTCGAACTCGCGCCCCCTGCTGCCCAGCGGCGGCGCCTGGCGTCCAGGACACGGCGTCCACACCAGGTCGGCCAGGTCGGCCAGGTACTCCTCGTCCAGCCGCATCCCGCGCGCTCCCCCTGGGAACAGCAGCGGCTGCGGCCCGCTCGGATGGTCGGGCAGGTCGGTGGACCTGCGCGGCTGGCGCGGCGGCGACAGCGGCCCCGCGTTCGTGATCAGCTCTAGCGGCGCCCCCGATCCACGCGACAACCACCCGATCACGAAAGGCCGGTCACGCTGCGCCGCCGACAACACCGCGGGAAGCACGGTGACGAAATCCCATTCCGCCGACGAGCTTCGCGAGGGTGCTGCGATCGACTGAATTCGATACCAGGGCCCGCTCAACGCGACGCTCGGCTGCATTTCAATCCCCCACAGACGGTTCGTAGTTAAATTCCGCCAACCGTCAGCTCGTCACCTTGACATTGACCATGTCATTGCCTGTCCTTGCGCCAGTCCAGGCGTGGCGGTGGTGGCCCGAGGTTCGGTGGCGGCTCTCCGTCGCCGTCGCCGGCCCTGGGGTCGAGTGCCAGCACCGCCTCGCGGACCTCCTCCAGCTCGCCGAGCGTGGTCTTGGGGAAGGTGAGGATGGCCGGGTTCGCGTCGGCCAGGCGGACCCGGCGCCCCTCGGCGGTGGCGTCCGTGACGATCACGGACGTGGTGGGGAGTTGCTGGAGCTGGTGCGGCTCGACGAGGAACTCGCGCGAGCGCTGCAGCACCCGCTCCTTCTCGGAGATCTTGTCGGCGGTGCGCCCCCACTCGGTGGACTCGGTGATGTCGCCCGCGAGGTCGGGCGCGTGCTCGTCGCGGTCCTCGTGCTCGTCGTCCACCTGGGCGATCGTGGAGGTGTAGCCGCCGTCGAGCCCCGGCAGCGAGTCGCTGATCGTCTCGGTGAGCTGGGCCAGCTCGAGCCGGTGCTCGGTGCCCACGTGCTCGCTGGCCACCCGGGCGTCCTCGGCGTTGCCGAGCCGCATGAACGCCACCGCCGCGTGGCCCCTGCCGAGCCGCTCCCTGACCGTGGGGGTGAGCGAGCGGTAGGTGAGGACGAGTCCCGTACGCGAGGTCTCGCAGGCGTCCATGAGCCGGTCGAGCACGTCGCCCCTGAGCTTGTCGGCGCCCGCCACGATGATCGTGTGGTACCAGGGACGGTCGGAGGCGGGCGACTGGCGCAGGATGTGGGTCAGGGCCGTCGCGACGTACGTGCCGAGCACCCGGTTGCCGAACACGCCCGCCTGCCGGTCCATGCTCACCACCCGCAGCCGGGCCGGCGGCAGGCGCACGGCCTGCGTGCCGAGCGACTCCAGCTTGCGCAGCTGCGACTCCAGCGCCCAGGCCCGCTCGATCACCACCCGGTCGCTCACCCCGCGCCCGAACAGCGTGCCGATGCGTTCGAGCTGGGTGGCGGTGATCAGCCCGTACCTCAGGTCGTCGCGCGGGTCGCCCACCTGCGCCAGGGCCCGCAGCGCGGCGGTGACCTGGCTGATCGTGGCGTTCTCGCCGAGCACCTCAAGCACCCGCTCCAGGATCGCGTTGTCGAAGCTCAGGTCGCGGGTGGTGCGGTGCTCCTCGCTGACGCTCACCACATGGGCCAGGACGTCGGCGAACGCCTCAGGCTTGAGCGTGGCTCCGAGGTCGAGCCGCGGCAGGTCGACCGGCAGCACCCACACCAGCGGGTCGTCGCCGCCCTTGCGGGCCAGCTCGATCAGGTCCTTGGCGATCGCGCCCTCCGACAGGTCGAGCACCGTGAGGTGGCCGCCGCTGTAGAGCCTGGTCGCGCCGATCAGCGTCACCAGCGCCGACCAGCCGGGTAAGGTGCCGCCCGCCACGTCGATGCGGTCGATCTCGTCGGGCACCGAGACGGCGTACCAGGTCAGCTGCCTGTCGTGGCGCTCCTTCGACTCCTGCCACTCGCGGTAGCGCTGGGCGTGCTCCTCCTGCGCGCGGAACAGCTCCTTGTCACGTTCCTGACGTCGCCGTTCGTCCTTGGCCTGCTGTTCGAGGACCCGGTACCTGACCGCGCGGTCGCCCTGCAGCAGCGCGTAGCTGCAGATGCCCGCCACGCCGCCGGCCGCGACCAGCCCGAGCAGGGCGAAGGGCCAGGCGAGGTAGCCGGACAGCGCGGCGCCCAGGATGAGCACGGTGAGGACGAGCATGAACAGGCGGACGTGGCGTACCGGCCGGTTGAGCATGTCCTCCAGCTGCCGCTCGCGGCGCAGCAGCTCGGACGCGGCGGGGTCGGGCGGCTCCTGCGCGGCGGCCTCCTCGCCCGGCGAGGGGCGTTTGGGCGGCGGCCCCGGATCGGGATGGAGCAGGATGTACTGCCAGCCCAGGTAGATGCGGTCCGCCTGGAGCTGGGCATGCTCGGGATGCACGTCCGCCACGTGACCCTCCGGCCGCCGATATGTCATTAGGTGTAGGGCTCAGCCCATTCCCGCTCCGTGACAGCGTATGAGCTAGAACCACCGTAGCGGCAGGGTTCTCGGCAATTTGACCAGTCCGATGGGAGCATTGCGGCAGATGAGACGAACGGGAGCTATTACCATCCTTACCCATGACGGAACCCTCCGGCGACCGCACTGACAAGCCCAGACGCCCGGTAGTGGTGCCCGCCATCGCCCTGACGGCTCTGACCGTCATCGGCATCACCGCCCTGCTGGGCGGCCTCGGCGAGGCTCCCGAGGAGGTCGAGCCGCTGAGCCCGGGCGCCGTGCTCGACCAGGGCCTGTACGACACCAAGTTCGTCGAGTCACGCTTCAGGGTCGAGCGGGCCCAGAACACGTGGGACGAGGACAAGCGCTTCCTCGAGCTCGTCTTCGACGTCACCAACAAGGGCGACGAGACCCTCCCCGTGGGCACGCCGCCCGCCAAGCCCGAGCAGGCGTTCACGTCCACGACCTTCGCCGGGTCGCTCGTGAAGATCACGCCGACGATCAAGGAGGAGTGGGGACCGGCCGTGTTCGCGCTCAGCAAGGGCGGCGAGACCCGGCAGCTGCACCCCGGCGTGACCAGCGAGGTCGTCGTCAGGTACCGGCTGCAGGACGGCGTGCAGGTGCCCGACAAGGTCACCCTCGACGTGGCCTCCTTCGAGGAGCGCGAGAGCTTCAACAACGCCCGGCTCGAGTGGACCATGGTCACCGAGGAGGCCGGCGAGCGGTCCCTGCGGCCCGTCGTCAAGGCCCGCGTGACCCTGCCGGTGAAGAAGGGCGGCACGGCATGACCCTCACGGACCAACGCTCGGAGGCCGTCCCCGGCCCCCAGTCCAGGCGGGGCGGCCGGCGTCGTGGCCGCGGCTCCGGGATCGCTGGCGTGGCCGCCGGGCTCGTGATGCTGCTCGCCGCCGTCGGGCTGCAGACCAAGGCGCTCGGAGGCACCGTCAGCGACCCGCTCAGCTACACGGGCGGCAAGGGCGAGGTCGTGGACGCCCAGCGGTTCTCCGTACGGCTCGACTCGTTCACCACCGCCAGGAAGATCCAGCTCTCCGACACCGAGACCATCGAGACGGGGAACGTCTTCCTCATCGTCCGGGCGTCGGCCAGGTCCAGCATGAAGCCGTACCACCTGGGGCAGCCCGACCTGCTCACCCCCGACGGCGTGCGGTTCGCCGCCACCGACCGGGTGGACAGCCAGAAGACGCTGGCCAACGTGTGGGTGCAGCCGGACATCTGGGTCAGCGGGCCGTTCTTCTTCGAAGTCCCCGCCGGTGCGCTGCCGGGGGCGCGCGTGGTGTTCAAGCTGCCGCCGCAGGCGGGGGCCCAGGAGCCGTACCGGCCTGAGGTCGAGATCGATCTCGGCCTGGACGAGGCGGCGGCGCGCAAGCTCGCCGACTCGCCGCAGGACGTCTACTCGATCGTTGAGAAGTGAGCTCAGGATGAGCACGAACGACTGGTTCTCGCCCCGCAGAGACCCCAAGCCCGACCCCGACACAGAACCCACCGCAACCCCCGACAAAGGCCCCACCGTCGGCCCCACCGTCGGGCGCACCCCCGGGCCCACCGTCGGGCCCACCGCAAGACACGCCGCAGAACCCGCCGTCGGGCCCGGGTCCGACGTCCCGCCGCGGTCGGCCCACGAGCAGGCCCCTGGCAAGGGCCTTCCGCCGGGGCCCGGCATGCGGGGCGGGCTCCCCGGCCGCGCGTCCGGTCAGGGCGCCCCGTCCGCCTATGACTGGTCCCCGTCCGAACACGACTGGACCCCCGGGAACGCGCCCGCCCCTCAGCCCCGCCGCCGCCACGCCGCCCCTGACCCCTCTGCGCCCCACGGCCACCCGGCCGAACCCGCCGGCTGGGCTCCCAGAGGCGCCTACGACCCCGCACAAGCGCCCGCGCCAGCCCCCCGTGCCCCGCAGCCAAGCGGCCCCTCCTACGGCTCAGACCAAGCCTGGAGCGCCGCACACCCCGACGCCCCTCAGCAAGCCTGGGCCGGCCCACCGACCGACACCCCTCCCCACGCCCCTCACCAGGGCCGGGCCGACACCCCCGCCTACGCCCCTGAGCAGGGCTGGGGCGGCACTCCGGCCGGAGCGCCCAGGCATGCCCAGGCGCCGGCGGGTGATCCCGTGTTCGGGCCCGGCAGCGCGCCGGCGGTGCCGGGTGATGGCGGGGGCGGGCAGCGCGGCGGCAGGCACTCCGGTGGGCCCGCTTACGGCGAGCAAGGCCCTGAGGCGGCGTTCGGACAGAGCGACGGGCGCGGCTTCGGCCAAGGGCCCGGCGACCAGCGTGGCCCTGATCAGGGGTCCGGTGACCAGTGGAGTCCCGGTCAAGGGCCCGGCGACCAGCGGGGGCCCGGTCAAGGGCCCGGCGACCAGCGGGGGCCCGGCCAGGGGCCCGGTGACCGGCGGGGGGCCGGTCAAGGGTCCGGGCGGGGGCGGCGGTTCGGGCCGGGGGGCGGGCCGCAGGTCGGTGATGTGCGGGGGCGGCGGGCCACCAGTGATCAGCAGGTGTGGCCGCCCGCTCCTCGCGAGCCGGTCAGCGGTGCGACGCAACCCATTCCCGCCGTCAGGACGGCCGGGCCGCCGCCGCAGTACCGGCCGGGCGCCCCGGCTCAACCGCCCATCGCCCCACCCATTGCCCCGCCCATCGCGGCGGGAGCGCCGGGTCTCGCGGCCGGAGAGGGGCAGTCCTTCGCGCAGGGCGCCCCGGCCCCAGGCGCCGAGCCGTTCCCCGGCCCCGAAGCGAGCGGGCAGGGGCCCGCGGAAAGCACCGGGGCCCAAGGCGGGGGCAGGTCGAAGCGGCGTACGGCGCTGGTGGCCGCGGCGGCCGTGCTGGCGTGCCTGCTGACGACCGCCGCACAGACCTACGACGGCCACGTCTTCTACGAGAAGACCACCGAGAAGGAGACGAAGGAGATCGTCGTCGCGGCGGGCCAGGCGGGCAAGGTGAACGGCGTCGAGTGGAAGGCCGCCCTGTCCCGCACCGACGCGCCCCCGGGCAGCGCGCACGGCCCCGAGGTGACCTGGCTCAAGGTGGACATCTCCAGGAAGGTCGTCGACAAGGGCAGCGCCACGATGGTGGCGGAGCCCACCGACGTCCAGGTGCAGGACCGCGCGGGACGGATCTGGACGGCGCCCATCGAGGCGGTGGGCGACCGGCCGACGGACCGGCTCGTGGTGGGCAGGGAGTACAGGATCCAGGGGCTGGCGATCGTGCCGACGCCGGTGGCGAACGAGGTGGAGCTGTCGTTCCGGCCCAGCAACTACCGTTCCGACACCCCGACCGATGAGCTGTTCACCCGCGAGGGCGCGGAGAAGCTGGTGCCGGACGTGGAGGTGCTGCGGTTCAGGCGCCGCTGAGCCGGCCGGTCACCCGTCCTCGAGCGGGCGGCCGGCCAGGCGGGCGCGGGTGGCCGCGAGATCGTACGTGGCCGCCAGCAGCGCCATGGTGAGCACGGTCACCACCATGTCCCGGACGAACGACACGGGCACCGCCTGGTAGACGCCGACCCACTCGTCCCGGACGCCGATGAGCATCATGACGCCGCGCTGCGCGTACTGGCCGCCGATCTCGAGGGCGGCGTAGCACAGGCACATCATGCCGAACAGCGGCATCCCGCCGTTGAAGATCATCCGCAGCGAGTTGGCGAGCGGCACCCAGCGGTCCCTGAACCCGCCGGTGAGCTGGTCGAACGACTTCTGCGTGATGTCGTGGCTGCTCTCCAGCCGGTCGATGCCGCGCTCCAGGCGGGTGCCCCTGAGCAGGGTGCGGGCCTCGTCGGAGAACGCGCCGAAGACCAGCATGGCCACGGTGAGCCAGGCGAGCGGCACGGCCACGCCGTCGAGGAACAGCGGCCACACCTCGCCCCACCAGCTCGTGACGGTGTCCCAGAGCGGCACGTTCTCCTTGGCCTGGGTGAGCAGTTCCTCGGTGCCGGCGATGGCCTTGCGGTGCTGCACCCACTCCGAGCGGGCGTCGCTGAAGGCGACGGTGGCGTTCAGGCCGTAGAAGACGAAGGCGAACTCGGAGAAGGCGGCGAGGAAGCCGAAGAACCTGCCCTTGTTCTGCTCGACGAACTTGGAGAACAGCCACTTGAGCCCGAAGGTGACGGCCATGGCGCCGAGCGAGACCCGCCAGTCCAGGTCGACCAGGCCGCGGCCGACGTCGCTCTGCTCACCGAAGAAGGACGCGTCCTGCTGGTCGTAGAGGTGGTGGAAGATGTCCATCTGGAAGACGTCCCTGGCGTCCTCCTTCTGGAAGCCCCAGGCCAGATAGAGCACCGCGAACGCGGGCGCGATCCGGTCGAGGGTGCGGAAGAACTTCTCCTCCCTGACGCCGTCCCCGGCTCGTGCGCGCACCTCCCACAGCGCGCCGCGCAGGCTGTGCAGCATGCCGGCGGTGACGGTCATCGCGGCGAGCACGATGAGCGTCAGCAGGGTCATGACGGCGACGAGGCGGACCTGCCGGTAGTCCCCGTACGCGACCTCGGATGCGGCGTAGAGCAGCACGAAGCGGACGAGCTGGCCCGCGGCGTACCAGAGGATCAGCGGCGCGGCGCACTTGCCCGCCAGGCGGAGGGCGTGCAGGGGCAGTGAGTACGGCGACGGCATCTGCTGAGCCGGCGGGGGCCCTGGTTGCGGCGGCGCCGTCACACCTGTCGAACCGGACATCTGTGGAATCGTAGCGTTCTGTCCCATGTGACGCAGCCGCAACCCTTGAAGACGCTGCGCGATCAAGAGCCAGGTGAGCGGCGCCTTACCCCGGCGGTGACAAAGGTTTCCCCTCGGCGAACGGGGTCACGACCCGCCTCCCGTGCGGCACCATTGCGGTATGAAACCGCAACCCGCGATCGACACCGATCCCCGCGTGGTGGGCGATCGATTGCGGCGGCTGCGACAGGCGCGCGGCGTCTCGCTCTCCGAGCTGGCCAAGCGGGCGGGCATCGGCAAGGCCACGCTGTCGGGCGTGGAGACCGGCACCCGCAACCCCACGCTCGAAACCCTGTGGGCGATCACCGCGCAGCTGGGCGTGCCCATCGGGGCCATCCTCGACGCGCCGCCGGAGCCGCAGGTCATGCGGGGCACGGCCATCGAGGCCGAGCTGCTCGAGGTCTTCGAGGACGACCGGGTCACGTACGAGCTCTACCGCGTACGCGTCCCGCCCGGCCTCACCCAGACCTCACCCGCCCATCACGAGGGGGTGAGCGAGCACGTCACGGTCTTCACCGGCACCCTGAGCGCCGGCCCCGTCGACGCGCCGCTCACGGCCGGCCCGGGCGACCACATCTCGTGGCGGTCCGACGTGCCGCACGGCTACCGCGCGCACGGTCCCGACGTCGTACGCGCCACGCTCCTCATGCGTTACCCCACCCCACCAGCGTGAGACACGCGAAGGGCCCGCGTCCGTCAGCCGGACGCGGGCCCTTCGTCATGGGTCAGACGGCCACCGCGAGCTGGGCGACCTCACCCAGCTTGGCCTGGACCTGGACGTCACGGGTGACGCCGCCGCCCGCGATGATGCGGACGGTCCAGTCGCCAGGGGCGGCGAAGAAACGGAAGACACCGTCGTCGGAGACCACGACCTCGCCGGTGAACTCACCCGAGTGGTCGAGCAGCCGCGCGTAGGCGGTGCCGGCGCCGGTCACGACGCCCTGGATGACGGCCTGGTTGGACAGATCGATGCCGGCGGGCAGCGCCACGGTCTGCTCCGGCGCCCCGCACCCTTGTGCACTCATCAGCGGGCCTCCCCCAGCTCGATCGGCACGCCCACGAGCGAGCCGTATTCGGTCCACGAACCGTCGTAGTTCTTCACGTTGGACTGCTCCAGGATCTCGTGGAGCACGAACCAGGTGTGCGCCGACCGCTCGCCGATGCGGCAGTAGGCGATGGTGTCCTTGCCGAAGTCGACCCCGGCCTCCTGGTAGAGGGCGCGCAGGTCGTCGTCGGACTTGAAGGTGCCGTCGTCGTTGGCCGCCTTGGACCACGGGATGTTGCGGGCCGTCGGCACGTGGCCGCCGCGCTGCGCCTGCTCCTGCGGCAGGTGGGCGGGGGCCAGCAGCTTGCCGGTGAACTCGTCGGGCGAGCGCACGTCGACCAGGTTGAGCTTGCCGATCGCCGACACCACGTCGTCGCGGAAGGCGCGGATCGCGGTGTCCTGGTCCTTGGCGACGTACTGCGTCTTGGGCCGCTGGGGCACGTCGCGCACCAGCTCGCGGGAGTCGAGCTCCCACTTCTTGCGGCCGCCGTCGAGCAGCTTGACGTTCGCGTGGCCGTAGAGCTTGAAGTACCAGTAGGCGTAGGCGGCGAACCAGTTGTTGTTGCCGCCGTAGAGCACGACGGTGTCGTCGTTGGAAATGCCACGGTCGGACAGCAGGGCCTCGAAACCGGTCTTGTCGACGAAGTCGCGTCGCACCGGGTCCTGCAGGTCCTGACGCCAGTCGACCTTCACGGCGCCACGGATGTGGCCCTTGTCGTAGGCGCTGACGTCCTCGTCGACCTCGACGAGGACGACTCCGGGCGTGTCGAGGTTGGCCTCGACCCAGTCGGCGTCCACCAGGGCGGCGGAGCGGCTCATTGGGATACCTCCATGTTGGCGGCGGGCAGTAGTCGGCGAATGAGCAGGTACATCGCGCAGCCAAGGCAGAATCCGCAGGCTGCGATGAGGAAGGCGGCGAGGGTGGCCGCGGCCGAGGCCGAAAGGGCCTGCGGCGTGATTACGGCGGCGAATCCGGCCGGCCCCACGACCGCGAGGACCGGCCGGACGAGTCCGGGGTCCTTCCCGGCGCCGGGCGCCGGGCGGAGCATCGTTTGCGGTGAGCGACGGAACGCACCCAGTGCGCGACTCAGCGCCCTGACGGCGAGCAGCCGGAGGCTCTCGGAGATCAGGGCGGAGGCGAGGATCTGGGTGATGACGGCCGCGCCGAAGCGCAGCATTCTGGGATCGGCACGCATCGCAGGATGCTCCTGAAGGGTCGATTTGAGGCGGATGGCGAATCCGCGCGAGATCGTCCTCAGGCAGCGCGACAGAGCGCGGTGGCGACGCGGCAGAAATCAACCGCGCGCCGCTTCGTCAGCAGCTCTGTCGATGGGTTCATGAACATGACAGTACTCGGCGTCTCGTCATCTGTCACATCTCGTCCGGTTGGTGAGACGACATGTGAGACGCATCGCCTCTCACACATTCGGTCACACTTCCGGTCACACTTCCGGTACGGCCAGCGCCAGCGCCGCCAGCACCTCGGTCTTTCTGGGCAGCCCAGAAGCCCTCTTCACCACCGTCCCCGCCGGATCGAGCACCAGCACGGTCGGCGTGCCGGTGATCCCCAGCCTGCGGACGAGCTCCAGCCGCGACTCGGCGTCGACCTCGACGTGCCGCACCCCCGGAACCAGCGCGCTCACATCGGCCAGAATCCTGCGGGTCGCCCGGCACGGCTGACAGAACGCCGTCGAGAACTGCACGAGCGTCGCCCGCTCCCCCAGCCCTTCCCCGAGTTCCTCCGCGGAAAGACGCTCGGGGGCGGCCTCGTGTGCGCGATCGTCCCGACGCAGGTGACTCACCCCGATCAACAAGCCGAGCGCCGCCGCCGACGCCCTCCGGTCATCCCCCGGTGCAACCTCCCACCCCCGCGTTTCCTTCCCACCGTCGGTGGCTGAGGTGGGGGAAGGGGTGTCGGCGCGGCGAGCCCCGCCGGAAGGCACGCTCAGCCGCGAGGCCCGCGCGGCTGAGCGAGAAACGCGGGCGGGCCGGGGCCGCGGGTCACTTGCCGGCGGGGATTTTGAGCAGGGAGTTGCCTGAGTCGTCCACCACTTCGAAGTGGGTGATCTCCGACAGCGCCAGTGAGGTGCGGCGGGAGAAGACCGTTCTTTCGCGGTAGGTGTCGGGGGCGATCTGCCAGGTCTGCGTAGTTTCGCGGCGGCCGTCGGCGGCGACCACGACCAGGCCGCACGTGGTGCCGACGGGGATGCCCGTGACGCGGACGCCCAGTTCGGTGCCGGTTTCGGCGGGGAGGGCCTGGACTGTGGCGCGGTAACCGTCCGCGCGGTTCTCGCCGGTGAACTCGCGTCCTTCCTGAGCCTTGCGGGGCGCGGGAGAAGCGCGGGGTTCCGCATCGGACGGGGCCGGGGTCTTCAGAGCTCGGCTGGGGCTCGGCGTGGCGGCCGCGCCGTACGGCTGCTCGGTGGGGGCCTGCTTGGCGGCGTCGGACTGGTCGGACTGGTCAGACTGGTCGGGCTGGTCGGAGCGGCGGGGCTCGACCATGGGACGGTCGCCGGCGCTCTCCTCCGACGCGCCCTGGTCGGCCAGGACCCGCGGGCCCGACTCCTGGGACCGCGCGGCCGCGGGCGCCTGGGCGGTCGTCGCCTCGTGGCTCGACGTGACCTGGATGGACGTCCAGACCGTGCCGCCCACCACCAGCACCGCCGCGCACGCCGCGACCGCGGTCAGGATCCGGCCGCGTCGCGACCGTCTGGCGCGGTCGTTGAGCAGCCGGTCGAGCACCTGCCGCGGCGGGCTGGTCACCACCTCGACGTCGCGCTCGGACACCTTCCCGAGGAACGACGTGAGGCCGGCCAGCTCCTCCAGCTCGGCGCCGCACGCCTCGCAGGTGGCCAGGTGGTGGTTGATCTCCAGTGCTTCTTCCGGGTCGAGTGCGCCCAGGGCGTGCGCGCCGAGCGCGATCCGGACCTCCTCACACGTCATCACGGCGCCAGCCCCCGTTCTTCGAGCGCCAGCTTCAGGGCGCGCAACGCGTAGTACGTACGGGACTTGACCGTTCCCGGCGGTATGCCCAGCGTCGCCGACGCCTCCTTCACCGATCGCCCCCGGTAGTAGACCTCCAGCAGCACGTCGCGGTGCTCGGGCCGCAGCGCGGCGAGCGCCTCGGCCACCGCCCACGACTCGACCGCGCGCTCGAGCTCGTCGTCGGCCGGCAGGACCGCCAGCGCCTCGTCGCCGGTCTCCGGCGGCCTGGCCTTCCTGGCGCGATGCTGGTCCACGACGAGATTACGGGCCACTGTGAACAACCACGCGCGGATCGGCCGTCCGGACATGGCCTCGGGATGCCGCCAGGCCCGCAACAGGGTCTCCTGGACGACGTCCTCGGCCCGGCCCGAGTCGCCGGTCATGCGAAGCACGTAACCGTAGAGTGGCCCAGCGTGCTCGTCGAAGAGGGTCCTCACGAGTTCCTCGTCGGCGGTGTCCGCTGCTGTCACGTCCTCATCACGTACGCGGCGACGCGTCGGTTCACGCTCATCCACGGATCGGCACGTCAGACGCTTCTGCCGAGAACTCCAGCCCGCCCGGCACGCTCCTGACCCCGGTCACCTTCACGTCGAAGGGCAGCTCGCCCTTGAACGGGATGGTGTAGGAGACCAGCCTGGCGACCTGGTCGGGCACGCCCTCGATCTTCTCTGCCTGGACCCTGATGCCGCCGTCGATGAGCTCGACCCGCATCTCGGCGTCGAACTTCACCTTCTGGGCGCCCACCGTCACCTCGCCCGACGCGGTGAGCCTGTCGCCGTTGCCGCCGATCTTGACTCCCTGGGGCGCGTATTTGTCGATGGTGGCCCTGCTGAGCGTGCCGGTGACGGTGACGCGGCGGGCCCTGACGTCGGGGCGGTTCTGCAGGATGCCGTCGAGCGGCGCGGTCACGTCGTGGGCGGCGCCGTGCAGGTTGCGCACGGGCACGCCGCCGTAGGTGAACGTGCCGAGGTCGAACCGCACCTCCGGGTAGTGGCCGGAGATGGCCTGGGTCAGAAAGGGGATGCCCGTAATGGTGACGGTCGGGGTGCCGGACAGGTCGGCGGAGGCGGCGATGCGATTGGCGAGATCGCGCTCGACGCCCGCGACGGCGACCCGGTCGGCGGCGACAAGGAGAATGACGAGCACGATCAGCGAAACGATCAGCTTGCGCATGGGGCTCCCTGTCTTGGGCGGGGGTCAAGAGCCTATCGATCCGGCATGACTCATTCCCCCGGAAAGCGGTTGCTCACCAGCGGATCAGCCGCCGGCGAAGGGCGGCAGCACCTCGACGACCGAGCCGTCGGCGAGCACGACCTGATCGTGCGCGCGCTTTCCCACAGGTGAGCCGTCCACCAGGAACGAGCAGCGCAGGACCACCCTGGCCAGTTCGTCACGATCTCGTGTGATTTTGGTCATGAGTTCACCAAGAGTGACCGCGTCGAACGACTCTTCCGCGACTCCGGCGGCATCCTTCGCCGCCGCCCAATAACGTATTTTTCCTGTGGCCATGCCTGCCTCACAATCGTTTCAGCTCTATTGTGCGTTCTCCTTAACGAGCTTGTTTCAGGAGACGCGCTGTTCACCTGCTGGACGCGCAATGGACGCGACTAACTCGTGGGATATCCTCACTCACATGGACTCGGGCGACGTAGCCCCCGGGTCCTTGCGTGTTTGAGGAGGCCGTAATGAGCAACCTGCTGCTGCTGACCAACGCCCTCGAGCCGTCCTCCGAGGTGCTGCCTGCGCTGGGGTTGCTGCTCCACTCGGTCCGGGTCTCGCCCGCGGAGGCGTCCGCGCTCATCGACACCCCGCCCGCCGACGCGGTCCTCGTCGACGCGCGCAAGGAGCTCGTGCAGGCCAAGAGCCTGTGCCGGCTCATCAGGACCACCGGCATCGACTGCCCGCTCCTCGTCATCGTCACCGAGGGCGGGCTCGCCGCCATGACCGCCGAGTGGGGCGTCGACGACGTCCTGCTCGACAGCGCGGGCCCGGCCGAGGTGGAGGCGCGGCTGCGCATGGCCACCGGCCGCATCTCGCAGGCGGCGGCCGAGGAGGTGCCCGACGAGATCCGCAGCGGTGACCTGTCGATCGACGAGGCGACCTACACCGCGCGGCTGCGCGGGCGCGTGCTCGACCTCACGTTCAAGGAGTTCGAGCTGCTCAAATACCTCGCCCAGCACCCCGGCAGGGTCTTCACCAGGGCCCAGCTGCTGCAGGAGGTCTGGGGCTACGACTACTTCGGCGGCACCAGGACGGTCGACGTGCACGTCCGGCGGCTGCGCGCCAAGCTCGGCACCGAGTACGAGTCGCTGATCGGAACGGTCCGCAACGTCGGCTACCGCTTCGTCCCCGACCGCGCCGACACCGACAAGGCCGACACCGCGAGCGTCTGATCCCCGATTGACAGCGGCAGCCCGCTGTCGTCAACTGATGTGACAGGTCGTCGCACAGGCCGTTGATGCCTGTCATGTCAGGGACACCGCCGTCCCACCCGGGGGTGGTGTGCACGGTGGGTCTGTTCGAAGCGCTGGTCGACGAGGGCGCCCGCCCGCACGTGTTCCACCGTAACGAGACGATGTGCTCGCCGTTGCGGCCGGCCCACAGCGTTTATCTGATCGACTACGGCTACGCCCGCGAGTACACCCCGGCCGGCGACCGCGAGGCCGTCCACGACCTGCGGGGCGACGGCGACATCGTCGGCGAGCTGGCCTTCTGGAGCCCCGCCGACCGCGTCAAGGTCGACGCGCTCACCGAGGTCCGCGCCTGGCCCATCGACCTGCGGCGGCTGCGCGAGCAGGCCGCGGCGGCGCCGGCCGTGGCGACCGCGCTGGTGCAGGAGCTGTTCGCGCGCAACCTCGCCGCCCGCAGGCACGAGGCGCTGGCCCGCGCGCCGGTCGCGGCCCGGCTGGCCGTCTGGCTGCTGCATCTCGACGAGCGCTACGGGCTGGCCTCTGAGTCGGCGCCGCCGCTGTCCATGGAGACGCTGGCCGACCTCGTGGGCAGCTCGCCCGACGTGGTCCAGCGCCAGCTCACCCAGTGGACACAGCGGGGCTGGCTGGTCAGGCCGGGCTACCGGCGGCTGCGCATCGCCGACCCGGTCGCGCTGCGAGCCGCCGCGGGGAGCTGGGAGCACCTGTCGGCACCCTGGAAGGGACGGGTGACGCCGTTCCTGACCCGGCCGGGCGGGCCCGCTCCGAACAGCGCGGTGCCCGTACGCGAGATGCCCAAGCCGCGCCAGCTGCCCGCCGACGTCTCCGACTTCACCGGCCGGCAGCAGAGCCTCGACCTGCTGACCGACTGGCTCGACCGGCCGCGGCGCACCAACACCATGGTCGTGCAGGGCCTGCCCGGCGTCGGCAAGACCGCGCTGGTCACCCGCTGGGCGCACCAGCACGCCGACCGGTTCCCCGACGGGCAGATCGTCATCGACCTGCGCGGGCAGTCGCCCAGCCAGCCGCCGATGACGGTGGCGGAGGCGCTCGGGCAGATCCTGCGCTCGCTCGGCGTCGGCGAGCACATGCCGGCCTCGGACGAGGCCGAGCTGATGCTGCTCTACCGCAGCAGGATCGCCGGGCGGCGGCTGCTGCTCGTCCTCGACAACGCCGCGGACGCCACCCAGGTACGCGCCCTGCTGCCCGGCGGCAAGGACTGCGTGGCGCTGGTGACCAGCAGGACGCGGATGGGCCCGCTGCGCGCCACCGGGCACGCCGACCTCATGGACCTGGGCGTGCTCGACCCGGGCAACGCGGTGGCGCTGCTCATCGCGGTGCTGGGCAAGGACTCGCCCAGGGCGGCCGACAGGGACGCGCTGGCCGAGCTGGCGCGGGTGTGCTCGTACCATCCGTTCGCGCTGCGGATCTCGGCCGCCAAGCTCGCCGAGGACCCCGGGCTCAGCGTGCAGGGGCGGGTGGGCGAGCTGCGCAAGCCCGATCGGCTGCTGGTGGGCGACCCGGAGGAGGCGTTCAGGTCGGCGCTCGACCTCGCGTACGAGTCGCTGAGCCCGGCGCAGCGGCGGGCGTTCCGTCACGTGGGGCTGCTGCCAGGACGGGACTTCACGCCCGAGGTGCTGGCGGCGGCGCTCGGCGCGCCGGTCGAGGACGCGGTGGCCGCGCTGGCGGGGCTGCACAGGGCGTACCTGGTCGAGCCGCTGCCGGGGTCGCGTTACCGGGTGCACGACCTGGTCAAGCGGCTGGCCAGGGAGCTGGGCAGGCACGCGGAGGCCGGCGTGCGCGAGGCCAGGGCGCGGCTGCTCGACCACTACCTGGCGGTGGCCGCCGACCCGGCGACGCCCGGCGAGTGGTTCGAGGCGGAGCGGCGCTCGCTGGTCTCGGCCGTGCGGATGGCCGGGGAGAGCGGCGCGCACGGCATGGCGTGGCGGCTGGCGGCGGCGGTGTTCGAGCCGTTCAGGCGGCTGCGCTACTACGAGAACGACCTGGAGGTGCAGCAGGGCGGGCTGGCCTCGGCCATGCAGGTGAGCAACCGCAGGGCCATCGCGCTCATGCGCGGCAACCTGGGCTCGATCCACCGCGACATCGGGCCGTCCACGCTGGCGGCCAGGTTCATCGGGGAGGCGCTGGCCGACCACGTCTCGCTGGGCGACCGCGAGGGCCAGGCGCGGGCGCTCAACGACCTGGCCGAGGTGCACGGCATCGCCGGCAACAGCGAGCAGGCGCTGCGCCACGCCACCGAGGCGCTCGCCCTGTACGAGGAGATCGGCGACCAGGCAGGCGTGGCGAGCTGCCTGCACACGCTCTCCCGGCTGCACCTGTCGCAGGAGCGCCACGAGCCGGCCTTGCGGTACGCCGGCCAGGCACTCGACGTACGCGAGCAGCTCGGCGACCGGCGCGGCACCGCCCAGAGCCTGATCATCCTGGCGACCGTGCAGCGCAACCTGGGCGAGCCGAACGCCGCGCTGTCGGAGGGCCTGGAGGCGCTGTCGATCTGCCACGAGCTGGGCGACGAGCACGCCGAGGCGGAGACGCTGCTCTGCCTGGCCGAGATCTACGACCTGCTGCGGCTGCCGCACGACGCGCGACGCGACGCGGAACGGGCACTCGCGGGCTACACGGCGACCGGCGACCAGTACGGCTGCGGCCGGGCCCTGTGCGCGCTCGGCCGCATCGCCCGCAACGGCTCCCGCTACGACGAGGCGCTGTCCTGCTACGAGCAGGCCCTGGCCGTCCAGGTGGAGCTGCACCACGAGCAGGGCAGGGCGGAGACGCTCGGCGACATCGGGCTCGTCTACTGGCGGCTGGCCGACTACCGGCGCGCCGACGACTATCTCAACCAGGCCCTCGCCATCAGCCGGGTGATCAACGACGAGCCGGTCGAGGCGCGCATGCTCAACCGGCTGGCGCGGGTGCGGCGGCGGCAGGGCAGGCCGCAGGTGGCGTTCACGTACGCGCTGGAGGCCCTGGACATCGTGCAGGGCAAGGGCATCAGGCGGGCCGAGGCGGACGTGCAGGAGACGCTCGCGTACACGTACCTGTCGCTGGGGCAGCACCGGCCCGCACTGCGCGCCGCCAAGGCGGCGCTGGCGATCAGGGAGGAGCTGCGCGACAACCGGGCGAGCGCGCTGCTGTCGGTGGCGCAGGCGCTGCACGCGGCAGGGCGGCCCGCGGCGGCGCTGGAGCCGGCGAGGGAGACGGTCGAGCTGCAGCACGAGAGCGGTACGCGCGACCGCTGGGCGGCGGCGCTGACCACGCTCGCCATGATCCTGCTCGACCTCGACAGGGCCGAGGAGGCGCTGCCGTACGCCCGGCAGGCCAGGGACGTGCACCAGGAGTGCGGGACGCGGCGCGACCTCGGCTGCGCCTCGCGGGCGCTCGGCCTCGTCTCGGCCCGGCTGGGGCGGCAGGAGGCGGCGGTCACGCATCTGCGGGAGGCCGTGCGGACGCTCGAAGAGGTGGGCGATCTGGTGGAGGCGCGGCGGGCCGCGGAGGAACTCCGGGTTTTCGCGTGAAACACCGATAAAAGTCGTGAAATCTCGGTTCTGAGGTCGCAGATCTTTCGCGCTGCTTCTCGTTTCCTGGACTCACCGGCCGATTCACAAGCGGAGGTGATCCGGATGCTCAAGAACCATCTGCGGCAAGACCTTCAATGGCTCAAGCGACAGGCGCGCAAGGACCGGCGGATCACGCTCGCCGTGCTCGGCGGGCTGCTCGCGGCCTGGGCCCGCCAGCTCTCCGACGTGCAGGGCGGGAACCCGTCGCCGGTGCTGCTCGCGCTCTCGGCCGCGCTCGTCCTGGTGTCGGGGGCCGCGTGGCTCGTCTCGGCGTTCTTCGTCAGCAGGAGCCTGCGGGTGCGCCGCGAGCCGGCCGAGGAGCTGCGCTGGGTCGCGCGGATCGGGCTGGGCAAGGAGTGGGCGTTCTGCTCGCTCAGCGCGTACGTGGCCTGGCACCTGCTGCAGTTCCTCACCGCGCTGGTGATGAGCTGAGCGGGACGCGGTCCAGTTCGTCCACCCTGATCGCCGCGCCGGTGTGGACGAACTGGACGAGCTCCGCCACCGGCAGCTCGGCCAGGCCGAAGTCGGTGTCCGCGTGGGCGTCGCACCAGGCCACGATCTCCTCGGCGTTCGTCAGGGGCGCGGCGAAGTGGACCAGGCTGACGTACCAGCGGTCGCGGACCCTGCCGTACTCCAGGTCGCGCACGCCCCTCGACTCCAGGCCCCTGGCGAAGCGCTTGCGCAGCGTCTCCAGCGTCTCGTCCATGGGATGCGCCCCCACCAGGACGCCGCCTTGGTGCGGGGCGACGCCCGCCAGGTAGACCCAGGCGGGCGGCAGGCCGTCCGCGGCCTCGGCCAGCGCCGCGGCGTACGCGCGGCGCAGCGGGTCGTCCTCGGGGATCACGCTCCGGTACGGCTCCAGCGACCTGAGCGTGACGTGCAGGGCCGGGCCGCCGTGCACCCAGTGACCGGGGGCGTGCACGGTGGCCGCCAGGTCCGTCAGCCGCCCGGCGACCTCCCCGGCCGGCCGCAGCACCACCGCCGCGCCCCAGCGGGCGCCGCCCTCCACCATGGGCACGTCGTGGGTGGCCTCGCCGGCCAGCAGGGCCGCCCGCCCTCGCTCGCGGAACTCGGAGAAATCGGACATCCGAGCAGTATGCCAAACCTCTTCCGAGGTCGGCGGGGTGATCGCGGGAATCAGCCGGGGGCCGCGCGGCCGGTTTCGGCGGGCCAGTCGGAGGTGGTCGCCCCGGGATGCGCCGGGCGGCCAGTCAGAGGTGGTCGCGGCGGGATGCGCCGGGCGGTCAGTCTGAGGTGGTCGCGGCGGGATGCGCCGGGCGGTCGGGTGTCGGGAAGGCGGCGCGGTGTGGGCCGTCGTCGGGGTCGAACTCGTGGCGGATCCTGGCGCAGTCGTCCAGCAGCGCGCCCTGGAGGAAGCGCAGCTCGGGGTGGCTCGTGCGGTGGATGGTGCCCGCCATGCGCCGGTGCTGGCGCTCGCCGTCGTCGAGTGCGGCGCGCAGGTCCTCCATGTCCTCGCGGCTGCCCGGGCTCACCTGGAGCATGCCGAAGTGGCGGAAGATGCGCGACAGCGCCGACAGCTCGTCGGCGAGCGGTTCCGGCAGGTCGGCGCCACGCTCGCCGGGCAGCCCGCGCACCCCCGCGACCAGGTCCACCAATCCCCTGGCGACGCCCCTGAGCTGGTGGCAGGCATGGTCGAGGCAGGTGGCCGCCTCGGCGACCTGGCGCAGGCGGCGGTCGTAGCGGCGGCGGCGCAGCGACAGGCGTACGGACTCGGCGGCCTGCTCGGCGGCCTCCTCGGTGTCCTCAAGGCGCTGCGACAGCGTACGCGCCCGGTCCAGCCACTCGGCGGCCTGCTCGTGGTCCCACTCGCCGCGCAGCCCCTCGGCCATGTCCTCGGCCAGGTTCGACAGCTCCCCCGACAGGCCGCACAGCTCCTTGCCCGCGTGGTCGACGAAGCGGGGCGGCAGCACGAGCAGGTTCGCCGCGATGCCGATGGCGGCGCCGAGCAGCACGTCGGCGAGGCGGGCGAAGCCGTACGTGCTGCCGAGCGCGAACACGAGCAGCGCGGTGATGGGAATCTGCACGTTCTGGGCCGGCAGGTTGAGCAGCCTGGTCAGCACCAGCCCGGCCACGACGAGGACGGCGAGCGTGCCCAGGTTCGGGCCGATGAGCCAGATGAACGCGGTGGCCGCCGCCACGCCCACGATCACCGCCAGGATCTGCTGGGCGCCGCGCACGACCGTGCTGTACGCGGTCGCCGACACGGTCAGCAGCACCCCGATGGGCGCGAGCACGGGCAGGTCGACCTTGAGCACGTACGCGGCCAGCCACCAGGCCAGCGCGCACGCCGCCGTCACCTTGACCGTCTGGGCCAGCGCCTCGCGTTCCATGCGCAGCCAGCGGCCGATCCCCATGGTGCGGACGAGCGTGAGCGCCGACGCCCCGCCCGCGAAGATGCGTTCGAGCGGGTCACCGGCCGGCTCGAACCTGCGCCCCGGTTCCGTCTTCATGTCCCCGTCCCCCTTCCCAGGCCACTGCCCAGCTCAGGGGCGGATAGAGCCGGGCGTGACCGGGTAGCGGCAGCCTGCGGTGAGGGGAGTGGGTGGACATGCCGGGAGATCTGGTCGTTCCTGACGGCGCGCTGGGCGTGGTGGTGTTCGTGCACGGCAGCGGCAGCAGCCGGTTCAGCCCGCGCAACCGGTACGTGGCCGGCGCGCTCAACGAGGCGGGTCTCGGCACGCTGCTGTTCGACCTGCTGACGCCGGAGGAGGAGGCCGACCGGGCGAACGTGTTCGACATCGAGCTGCTGGCCGGGCGGCTGCTGGAGCGTACGGCGCAGGTGCGCGAGCATCCCGGCGCGGCCGGGCTGCCGGTCGGCTACTTCGGCGCGAGCACGGGAGCGGCGGCGGCGCTGTGGGCGGCGGCCGAGCCGGACAACCCGGTCGCCGCGATCGTCTCGCGCGGCGGGCGGCCCGACCTGGCCGGCGACCGGCTCGCCGCGGTACGCGCCCCCACCCTGCTCATCGTGGGCGGCAGGGACCCGGTGGTGATGGAGCTGAACGAGGAGGCCGCGCGGCGGCTGCGCGCCGAGACCAGGATCACGGTGGTGCCGGGGGCCACGCACCTGTTCGAGGAGCCGGGCGCGCTGGACGCCGTGGCCGAGCATGCCCGCGGCTGGTTCGTCACCCACTTCGTGAACACGCGCGGGAGTCGCCCGGCCACGTTGAAGTAGATCGTCGTTTGTGCGAACGTCAGGTGGCGGACGGCATCCCGACGTGACGGATGGTTGCACACGTGCCCTTGCTGGAGATCGACGGTCTCACCTGGCTCACGCACGGCGTCCGGCAGCGACTGTCACCCGGCCCGCTCACCCTCGACGCCGAGCAGGCCGCGGTCGTGGTGGCCGGCGACCCGGCGGCGGGCGAGGCGTTCGCCGACGTCCTGCTCGGCCTGGAGGCGCCGCACGAAGGCCGGCTCCGCCTGGACGGCCGCGACGTCACCGCGCTGTCCACCGCGGACCGCGCGATCGGGCTGGTGCCCGCGGGCGGCGGGCTGCTGCCGCACCTGACCGTCAAACGCAACCTCGAACTGGCCGCCCGCAAGGACCTGGCCCTGGTGTCGCACGGGCAGGTCGCGTACATGTCGGGGTGGATGGACATCCAGGGCTTCATGCGCGCCAAACCGCACGAGCTGGCCCACGACGAGCGGCTGACCGTCGCGCTCGCGCGGGTCATGTGCCGGCCGATGCCGCCGAAGATGGTGGTGGTCGAGGACCGTACGGGCTGCGAGCCGTGCCACGCGGCGGTGAGCCGGGCGCTGCACAGCAAGCTGGCCGTGCTCATCGTCACCGACGACGGCACCAGGGTGACCAGCCTCGCCTCCTCCGCGCGCGTCTGGGAGATCACCGATGCCGATCAGCCGTAGGGCGTTCCTGCTGGGGGTGCCCGCACTGGCCGCCACGGCCTGCGCGGGTCAGCCGCCGCTGCGGGTCGCGGTGGTGTGGAGCGGCGCGGAGTTACAGCGCTTCCTGCGGGTGGTGGACGCGTACACGGCCGGCTCCCGGCGGCCGGTCAGCGTCTACTCGGCGGGCGACAACATCAGCGCGCTGCTGCGCGGCCCCGCCGAGAACGTCATCCCCGACGTGGCCGTCATCCCCAGGCTCGGGCTGCTGTTCGACCCGCTGGTGAGCCCGCGCATCCAGCCCAGGGTGGGCGGGCACGTGCAGGACGCGTTCTGGCGGGGGCTCGTGACGCCGTACGAGGGCGGGCCCGAGCTCGGCGCCTGGTTCAAGCTCGCCAACAAGTCGCTCGTCTGGCACCGCAAGGGCGAGCGGCACGCGCCCCCGAACCTGACCTCATGGATGCCCCGCCCCGGCACGGTGGCCATCGGCGCGGCCGACGGGTGGGTGCTCAGCGACTGGTTCGAGAACGTGCTGCTCGCCTACGCGCCCGAGGTCTACGACGGCCTCTTCACCGCGGCCACGCGCGGTGACCCGGAGTGGTGGGCCAGGAACGAGGTGGCCGAGGCGCTCACGGTGCTGGCGCTCATCTGGCGCGAGGCGTTCACCCCCGACCAGGGCAGGCGGGCGCTGACCCTGCAGTTCCACGACTCGATACTCGACGTCTTCCGCTACCGCGGCGCCGACGTGGTGGCCGCGCCCGACTTCGCGCTGCCCGTCATCGAGCGCTACGCCGGCAAGGACGTCGCCCGCCACTTCTCCTTCCCCGGCCACGCGGGCGGGCCCCCGCCCCTGGTGGCCGGCGGCGACGTGGCGGTGGCGATGCGGGGCGGCGGGCAGGACGCGCTCGACTTCGTGGAGTGGCTGACCAGGCCGCGCGGGAGCGACGAGCACGACGCGCTGACCGAGTGGGTCGACGAGGGCGGCTTCCTCACCCTCGACCGCGAGCCGTCTCACCCGCTGCTGCGCGAGCCCGCGCTGGCGCTGCGCGGGCGCGAGGGCCGCCGCTACGACCTGTCCGACCGCCTGATCGGCCGTCTGGAGGGCGGCGACGGCCGCGGCCTGTGGCGCGTCCTCACGGAGCTGTTCGGCGACGTCGCCGCCGGCACCACCGCCCCCGCCGGCGCCGCCCAGGCCGCCCGGGAGAAGATCGTCACCAGCCTCGCGAAGGGCAGCGGCCGATGAGCGGGCGAACGAGCGGACCTCACGTCCTTCTGTCCGGGGTGAGCGGGCCATGAGCGGGCGTGACGCGTTCTTGTTCGAGGTGGCGCCGCATCACGATGCCGGGGGGCCGGTCAGTGCGCGCGGGATCAGCCGGTGGCGGGCGGCGCTCTATCTGCTGCTCGCGGTGGTGCTGTCGGCGGGCGTGATCCTGGCGCCGCTGCTCGGGACCGTGCTGATCAGCTTCTCGCGGCCCGGCGCGTGGTCCGAGGTGCTGACCGACCCGCAGGCGTGGCAGGCGATCGGCAACACGCTCATCTGGTGGGTCCTGGTCGTCGTGGTGTGCGCGGTGGGGCTCGGCCTGGCCTGGCTGGTCAGGACCGCGGGCCCCGCGCTCGGCCTGGTCATGCGGGTCATCCTGGTGCTGCCCGCCGTGGTGTCGCCGCTGACGACGGGGGCGATCTTCCGGCTGCTGTTCGACACCAGCAGCGAGCGCGGCATGGCCGCCGCCGTGCTCGGCCACGACACCGCCTTCCTCGGCCCCGGCTGGATCTGGCTGGTGCTCGGCCTGGCCTTCGTCTGGCAGTACGCGGGCGTCGCCTTCCTCGTCTTCCACGAGGCACTCGCCAGGCTGCCCGCGCACCTGCTGCGCGTGGCCAGGGCGTTCGGCGCGGGCCGCGGGCGCCGGCTGTGGTCCGTGGTGCTGCCCGCGCTGGCCGGGCCGGCCGCGCTGGCGTACCTGTTCGCGCTGGTGGCGGCGGCCCGCGTGTTCGACCTGGTGCTCATGGGGGTGCCGGGGTCGATGCAGGCGCTGGTCGAGGGCGGCGGGCTGTACTGGTGGCGGCACAACGACGACCTGGGGTACGCCAGGGCCGCCGCGCTGGCCGTCCTGATGTCCCTGCTCGTGGCGGGGCTGGCCGCGCCCGCCCTGCTCGGCCTGCGCGGCCGGGTGACCTGGGCCGGCTCCACGCCGTCCGCGCAGCCGCCCGCCACGAGTGGCCGGCGGCTCTGGCCGCTCGGCGGCGCGGTGTCGGTGCTGTGGCTGCTGCCGTTCGCGGCACTGCTCATCACCTCGCTGCGCGACCCGGTCGCCGCCGCGCGAAGCGGGTGGTGGAACGGCGAGCCGTGGACGCTCGGCTCGTACGCGGAGGCGCTGTCCGACAGCGCGTTCACCGGGGCGCTCGGCACCACGTTCCTGCGGGCGGTCACCGTGGTGTGCGTGGTGCTGCTGGCCGCGGTGCCGGCCGCGTACGTGCTGGCCCACGAGCATCTGCTGCCGCGCCGCACCTGGCGGCCGGTCATGCTGGTCTCGGTGGCCCTGGCGGTGCTGCCGCCGCAGGCGTTCGCGGTGCCGCTGCAGCAGACGCTGAGCCCGCTCGGCACGGCACCCGCGCTGACCATCGTGCACGCGGCGCTGGTGCTGCCACTGGCGGTGCTGGTGCTGCACAACGCGTTCGTCCGGGTGCCCGCGCCCATGCTCGCGCGCGACCGGTGGGAGCTGGTCCACTTCGTCCGCGAGGCCCGGCCCTCGGTGGTGCTGGCAGGAGTGCTGACGTTCGTCCTGGTCTGGAACGATGCGATCGTCGGGCTGCTGCTCAACTGGCCGTCCGGCGACCACCTGCCGCTGATCCTGCTGGAGCAGGCCCGCCACTTCATGAGCGCGGCGAGCCCGCTCGCGGCCCAGGCGGTGCTCGCGACGGCGGTGCCCGTGCTGGTGCTGGCCGTGACCGCGCGCCTGCTGTACCGGGGCCTGACGCGGGGGGTGCGCCGGTGACGGACATCTCGCGCAGGGAGCGGCTCGGCTTCCGGCTGTCGCGGCTCTACCGGCTGGCCGCGGCGCATTGGGCGGAGCTGGGGGTCGGCGGGGCGCTGACGGTGGGCGGCGCGATCCTCATCCTCCAGGAGGAGCTGGCCAAGAAGCTCGTCGAGCTGCTGCCGATCTGGGCGGTGGTCGGGCTGCTCGCGGTGTTCGTGGTGGTGGTGCCGGTGGTGGCCGGGCTGGTCACGTACCGGATCCGGCGTCACCGCGCCCGCCCGCCGCGGCCGCTGCCGGCCACGATGCCGTTCCCCGACCGGATCGACGAACTGATCGGCCGCGAGGCCGAGCTGCGGCGGATCAAGGCGGAGGCGCTCGAACGCGGCGTCGTCGTCGTGCACGGCGCCATCGGCATGGGCACGTCCACGGTCGCCGTCCACGCGGTGTGGGAGCTGGCGGGCGAGGCGCGCAAGCAGCGCTACGCCGACCTGCGCGGCGCCGACCGGGACCGCCCCGAGACACCGCTGAGCGTGGCCCAGAGGGTGCTGCGCACGCTCAACCGCCCGCCCGGCGGCATCCAGGAGCCCGGGGACGCCACCGAGGAGGTCATCGAGGCGCTCAACGGCACCGGCCAGGTGCTGCTGCTGGACAACGTCAGCTCGTGGAGCCAGGTCGAGTGGCTGCCGACCCGGGTGCCCGGCGCGCACATCGTGATCGCGGGCACGCTCGCCGACCAGCCGCCGCAGCACATCGAGCTCATCCAGCTCGGCCCGCTCGCCCCCGACGCCCGGCGGACGCTGCTCGCCCGGCACATCGGCGACGACCGGGTCACCCGGGAGCCGAAGGCGCTGGAGCTGCTCGCCGACGCCTGCCTGGGCAGCCCGCTCGAACTGGTCAGGGTCGGCCGCTGGCTGGCCGGCAACCCCGGCGTCTCCCTCCAGTCGCTGGTGGACGACCTGCGCAGCCTGTCCATCCCCGACACCCTCGACTTCGTGCTCGAACGCAGCGTCAGGCAGCTCCGGCCGACCGCCAAGCGATTGTTCGTGCTGCTGGCCGGGCTGCCGATCGCCGAGGTCGACCACCAGGCGGCCGCCGCGCTGCTCGGCGTCCCGTCCGCGGCCGACGCGATCGCGGAGCTGGCCGGGCTGGGGCTGGTGGAGAACGTACGGATGACGCGGGTCCGGGTGTCGGGGACCTTCCGCGGCAGCGGCGCGGCGGACCCCGGCACCGGCACGGCCGCGCGCCCACCGAGGGAGGTCGCGGCCTGGCGGCGGCTGGTCGAGCACTTCGCCGAGCAAGCCACCGGATACGCCGGGCGGCTGCCCGCCGAGGAGGCGAGAACCTGGTTCGCCATGGAGGACCGGGTGCTGCTGCAGGTGCTCGCCCGCGAGGAGCCCGCGCCGCGTACCGGCCGGGCGCTGGCCGAGATCGGCGACGCGCTGGAGACCTGGTTCCGCCTCGAACAGCGGCACGAGGATCGGCTGCGCGCGGCGGCCGAGCTGGCGCGGGCCGCCGAATCGCTCGGGGACGAGCAGGTGCAGGTCACGGCCGAGCTGCGGCAGTGCGCGATCCTGCTCACCACGGGCGACCCCCGCGAGGCGCGCAGGCACTTCGACCGGGCGGCGGCGGTGCGCGTCAGGGTCGAGTCATGGCCCGCCGACCTGCACCTGGCGCACGCGGCCATCCTGCTGTCGGCCGGCGACGAGTACGAGGCCGTGGAGTCCGCGCTGGTCAGGTACGGGCAGGCGCTGACCGGCGGGCACGTGGCCGGGCAGGCCATCAGGCTGGCGAACGTGGCCGCGCTGCTCATGCGCAAGGCCCAGGCGCACGACCACGAGGGCGCCGCCGGCAAGGCCCGCGGCCTGCACACCAACGCCCGGGTGGTGCTGTTCGAGGCGCTCGACCTGGCGCGGAAGGCCGGCGACCAGGCGACGGAGGCGCACGCGCGCGAGCTGCTCGCGCTCGCCCACCACTACCTGGGTCAGAGCCACGACGCCGGCCTGCACCTGGACGAGGCCGAACGCCTCTACGCCGAGACCGCCGACGAGTTCGGCCGCGGGCGCTGCCTCGTGCACCGGGCCGGGATCCTGCTGGCGGACCCGGCGCACGAGCCGGGCACGGTGGCGAGCACAGGGGCGAGCACAGGGGCGGACACGGTGGCGGGCCTGCTCGACCAGGCCACCTCCCGCCTGCCCGCCGCCGGCATCAGCACCGCGCTCGCCCACCTGCACCTGAGCAGGCTCCGCCCGGACCGGGCCGCCGACCACCGCAGGAAGGGCTTGAGGGCCCTCCGCCCATGGGACGGCATCGCCGAGCCGAAGCAGGTCGAGGAGCTGCGCAAACAGCTCCAAGCCCCCTGACCCGCCCGCCTCTCAGACCGCCACCGTGGCGAGGGTTCTGCCGTCGAAGGTCTGGATGGTGAAGTGGTTGAGCTCGTCCTGCGGGAGGCTGGTGCCGCCGTGCAGGAGGAGCGGGTCGGGTGAGCCCGGCACGCCGTACCCCTTGTCCGGCACGCCCCAGCTCGCCACCACCTCGGAGCGGCCGTCGTCGCCGACCGCCATGAGCCGGCACTGCAGCGGGCCCTTGACGCCCTTGAGCTCCAGCGCGACGTGCGTGCCCCAGCCCTTGTCCTCCACGCCGACGAGCCCGGTCACGCCGGTGGCCGGGTCCGTCACCGAGTAGGTGCGGCCGGTCATGAGCAGGGCGCGGGCCGGGCTGTGGATGCTGTCGGGATTGGGACCTGCGGTCGTGGCGCTGACGCCGAGATAGACGCCGGCCGCGACGAGCACGCAGGCCGCCGCGGTCATGAACGCGCGGTGCAGGCCGCGGCGGCGCCGCTCGGTGGCGGCGCGGCGGACGAGGAGCGATTCGACCTGCGGATCCGGCGGCTGCGGCAGCAGGTCGTCCGGATGCACCCCCTTGATCAGCTCCCCCATGGCGGCGAACGATCCCACCTCGGCGGAACACGTCCCGCACCCGTGCAGATGGCGCTCGAAGGCCGCCCGCTCATCCCCGTCGAGCAGGCCCAGCGCGTACGCGGCCACATCCTCGTGATGTACCTCGGTCATGGCGCCACCCCCCTGTCATCGTGACGCACCTTGGTCACGGCAGCGTCACCCCCCTTTCCTCCAGCGCGACCCGTAAGGCGCGCATGGCGTAGTACACGCGGGACTTCACCGTGCCGACGGGCACGCCGATCGTCTCCGCCGCCTCCTGGAGTGTGCGATCCAGGAGGAACGTCTCGGTGAGCACCTGCCGGTGCGCCGGGGAGAGCGACATCATCGCGTCGGTCACGACGATCTCGCGCAGCAGCTGTTCGTCCTCGGCGGCCACGGGCTGGGCACGGTCGGAAAGGTCTTCGACGGTGTCGAGGGGGCGGGCGCTGTTGCGGCGCCGGTCGTCGATGACGACGCGCCGCGCGACGGTCGCGAGCCAGGGCATCAGCGAGCCGGATTCCGTGCGCAGGTCGTGGAGGTTGCGCCAGGCTCGTACGAGCGTCTCCTGGACGACGTCCTCGGCCCAGCGGCGATCGCCGCCCGTCAGTCTGATGGCGAAGGCCAGCAGGGGGGCGCCGTATTCGCGATAGAGGGCTCGGACCATGGCCTCGTCCGTTACGCGGTGATTCACCACGGGCGGGCTCCTCGCGCTGCGGATATCATGAAATACCGCACTCGGTACGCTGATATTGGGAAATATCACTCTAGCGACGGCGCGTCGCGCGGGTGGGGTACTTCGCGAACCTCACCGCATAACTAGATTATTCCGGTAAATCCTGCTTCAGTCCCCTGGAAAGGGGATTATGATCATTCGGTTGACGATCCGCGATCCGGCGGCAGGCACCGCCCCGACGTCGAGGTGACGGCGGAGCCCGAGACCCCCATCGGCTCGCTGCTGCGGGCCCTGCCCCTCCCCGTCAAAGGCCAGCCCTGCCACGTCGGCAGCGACAAGCTCGACCCCGAGCCCCCGTGGCCGAGAGCCCGCTCGTGCGCCGCTGCGCTCCGGCGTACGGCTGCTGCTCACCTCCACGAACCGGGTGCAGGCCCGCCGCCTCGACCTCGTGCAGTTCGCGACCTTGACCCTGTAGCCGGCCGCTGACCACGATCGGGGGCATGCGCTTTCCCCGCGTCAAGCCCGAGCACGCCCCGCAGCGGCTCGGCGACGGGACCATCCGGCTCGGCGGGGCGATGTTCGGCCTGGCCACGGAGATCCACGACGCCGACGGCCACGCCTGGTCGGCCCTGACGCTCATGGACGGCACCCGCGCGCCCGCCGAGATCGCCGCCGAGCTGCTCGCCGGCTTCGCCATGCTCACCCAGGAGGAGGCCGACGAGCTGGTGGCCGCGCTGCTGGCCTCGGGCCACGTGGAGGAGACCGCGCCGGGCCCCTGCGACGAGCTGGGCGAACGGGAGAAGGAGCGCTACAGCCGCAGCCGCGACTACTTCCGCTGGGTGGACCTCACTCCGCGCGACCACGGCTGGGAGCCGCAGGTCAGGCTCAAGTCCGCGCGCGTGCTGCTGATCGGCCTCGGCGGTACGGGCACCCACGCCGCCTGGTCGCTGGCCGCCTCGGGCGTGGGCCGGCTGCACCTGGTGGACCCCGACGTCGTCGAGCTGTCGAACCTCAACCGGCAGGTCCTCTACACCGAACCGGACGTCGGCCGCCCGAAGGTGGAGGCGGCGGTGGAGCGGCTGCGCCGGGTCAACTCCGACATCTCGGTCACCGGCGAACCGCTCACAGTGGACGGCCCCGACGCACTGGCCCGCCTGATCGACGGCTTCGACGTGCTGGCCCTCTGCGCCGACCGGCCCGGCGAGCCGGACGGCATCAGGACGTGGGCCAACCGGGCCTGCGCGCGGGCGGGCATCCCGTGGGTGACGGGCGGCTACAACGGGCCGCTGGTCAGCGTGGGCGTCTTCGGGCCCGGCGGGCCGTGTTTCGCGTGCGTACGGGCCGGCATCCCGCCGCAGCCCGGCGACGGTTACGCCTGGCCCGGCGTCACCGGCATGTCGGCCGGGCTGTCGGGCCAGCTCGTGGCGTACGACGTGGTGCAACTGCTGACCGGGCTGTCGGTCACCCCGCCGGGCTATTTCCACGGCCTGTCATTGCTCGACCCGGATGCGCATGTTTTTGCGCGATATCCCACGCGCAGCGGGTGTAATTTCTGTTATTAAGGGGGATGCGAAGGGAATCATACCGTCACCCCACTGTTTTCCTGACTTGCCCGGTAAGGAGTGCCATGAGCAACCCCCCTGCCCCGCAGAATCAGCAGGAGCGGAAGGCCCCCACCACGATCACCATCCGCCGCCTGACCAAGGCCGAGACCCCGGGCGTGCTCCACCCCAGCCACGGCAACTCCAACTGATCCCGGCAGAGCCTGCTCACGATTGCGGCAGGACACCGATGCCGTGACCCTGATCATCGATGCGGCATCGGCCGGTGGTACTTCGCCCGCCTCACCTGGAACTCGAATCTCGCGGCGAGAACGAGCAGGACTTCAGCCAGCAGATTGGGCGCGAGCTCACCGACGGAGTGGTTCGGGCTGTTCAGCCACTCGACCAGCGATCCAACCGCGATGGCCACGAGCAGGAAGTACGTGAGCACCGCGATGAGCCGGCTCGACAGCACGCGGGACAGCGCGGACACCGTGCGGACGACGACGTGTGGCAGGGGTTGCCTGAAGTTGAAGTCCAGAATCTCGTCGATCGCCTGCCAGATGCACGCATAGGTGCGAGTGGAGAGATGCCTCCCCGACGCCTCGTACTTGAACCCGGCCGGAGATGAGACCGCTTCAGCCAGCTCGAGCATCTTCCGCTGGATCACGAATCCATTGAACCTGGTCAGGGGAAACAGCTTGGCGCACGACTGGACCAGGTAGATCTGCCAGGGAACCCGGACATAGTCCTGTTCTCTGTACCGGGTGTACTCGTGGTTCGCCTCCGAGTGCCCGCTGAAGGCAGGGGCGAGCGCGGAGAATATCTCCTTCCAGGCGCCCTGCAACTGCTTCCGATCCGCGTCGAGATCGTAAGTCGTGAGCACCAGAAGAACGAAACAGCGGATGAAGGGGTTGTCCCCGTTCTTCAGGTATTCGCGAAGATAACGCCAGTCCTCAGGTCTGATGGGCAGGTTGTTCGCCGCCATGCAGCGCACCGCGTGCGCTGTGGCCAGCGGATCCGGCTCTCCTCCTTCGTCGCCCACCGCGTAGCCTGCCGGGTCGGCCCGCGCGCCGTCGAGAGCCGCTCGCACCAGATCCAACGCCTCGAACCGCAGGGCCACCACCGGGCTCACATACGAGAGCGCGTAACCGATGTCAGCCATCCGGAACACATCGGTCTTCTGCAAGCGGATACGCCGTCCGACCAGATCGCGGTACACGGCTGGGCTCACAGTGGCTCGTTCCACCTGACTGCGGTTGGCCACGTAATAGATCAACTTGGCCACCTGCTCCTGCGTGACGGGGTCCGCGGTGGCACGACGAGCCAGCATGTGAATAGTGGCCGCGGTCCCGTAGAGGCCGCGCTGATCGTAGTCAGGGTGATCGAGATACTGACCCGATGCCAGGGCACGGTCCGGCAGCCGGCCGGCCTCCTGTCGTAAACGCAACTCGATGCGCCGCTTCATCTCCGACTGAGCAGCCCTGAGGATCTGACGCGTCAGCACCTACATCATCCCTGGTCCACGCGCTTGTAAGCCTCATTCAGTGGTACGGGTCTTCACAGGCTCGCCAGGACGGTTTCGATGGCGTCCCTGGCACTGGGAATGAGATTGAGGCCGAGGACCTCTTCTCGCTCGAACCAGCCGTACTTCTCGATGAAGTCCTGCTCGTCGTTCCCGCTCATGTCCACGCGGTCGTCGCTGGCTGTGCACAGCCGTGCGACGGCGACGACGGTCGGGGTCCGCTCCCCGTCGAGTTGCCATGACCAGAGAGCCAGAGGGCGCCCGGGGCGCACTTCCAGCCCTACTTCCTCGCGTATCTCGCGGACGAGCGCCTCATCGGGGGACTGATCGCTGGTCTTCATCCGTCCCCCTGGCAACTCCCATCGCCCAGGTTGATGAGGGTCATCACTGCTCTTTTTGATCAGGAGCAGTCTTCCCTGCCACTCGATCACTGCTTTCTGCGCGAACTGCACGCACATCCGATCCTCCCGGCACCGCTTGCGAACTCATGGTTTTCAGACCTTCCAGGAACTGGAGTCTTCTGAGGTGCACTGCCTCTGCCTCCGGATCACGGGACGCCGCCATCGCGGCACGCATCTCGCGATCACGAATGAGCGCGTCGTTTTCCTCGTGAGCGCTGATGACCGTCGGCGCAGTGACACGCTCGGGGAGATAGCCGAACATGGACATGATCTCGTAATCGATGCCTTCGACGGCCATCAACAGCTCGATATCAGACGACCTCTTATATGCGGAAACACGGTCGCGCCTGATCGGTCGGTTGAGATTGTTCCACAGCTCGGAGAGCGATGCAGCGTTGTGCGCTTCTTCCCTGCGATGGAATTCGAGTGCAACAGCCGACCACCGCAACCCCAAACTGCCGCACAACGGACTCAGCGCAGTCTTGGGGTCGGCTACGAGATCTTCATATCGCACGGTGAACCAGCGGTCCTCACGGATTGCACTGCGTGCCGCGATGGCTGCTTTCTGGTCACGTAACCACCGTAAAGCGATCACCCGTGGATCTTTTGGGCCGATGGGCGCCTTGGCGAACGAGTGAGCCACGTCCCGTGGATCCCGTACGAGATGCACCCAGATCATCGGTAGATCCGTGGCGACTATCTGATCAAAGAAGTGCGCATTCTCCAAGCATTTGCTCACCCAGATGTCCTTGTGCAGAGATCGGGCATGGGCGTCATAGAATGCCAACACAGCATGCGCAAGCGTCGATCCCTGTAATTCCGCCAGGACGATACGACTTCGGTCCGCGAGATGCGGCCACACGAGAGCGTTCAACTCAACCAGCCTGGCCATGTCGTCGACCAGGAGCTTGCTGTTCAACGGCGAACCGTACCGAGGCATCAGCCCTTGCAGGTCCCGTAACTTGTGCGCTGACGGAGGCGCGAAGACACCCGGGAGAGAGCCCAGCACCAGGCGGAGCAAGTTGGACCCCGAACGCTGGGTTCCGACAATCTGAACTCGCTTCATGACGGGTTCCTCCTCGCTTGCGCGAGGACCCCACGGAGGATGTCGGCGGCCACCTCGGGAAGCAGCGGGTTGAGATAGATCCCCAGCCCCAACTCCATGCCACCTGGCCGTTTGAGAGTCCTCTCGTCCTTGTGCAGCGGGACAAGCTCGACGCGCAGGTGGTGGGACCCGTCTCCCTTCGGCGCCTGCATCACGTTGAGCAGGTAGGGAGGCATCTGGTCTCCATAGGTCGACCGGCATAATCGCAGGCCGGTGTGCACGCAGCCGGCCAGGGCCGCGAGCTCCTCCGCGCTCAGTGACGCGAGGTCCGGCCGATGGGCCACCGGAGCTATGATCATCTCGAACGGCAGCCTCGACCACGGAGGCACCTGGACGAAGGCGAGTTCGGTGGCCGCCACTGTGAGCTCTTGCCTGGAGACGCAATCACAAACGGCACACGATGCGGCGGGTTGCGTCAGAGTCAAACGCCTCGGAACGAAGGGCAACCCGATGAGTTGCCCGTGTGGATGCGCCACCGTCGGCCCGAAGTGGTCCCCCACCGATTCGAAGGCGAACACGGCCTGCACCGAGGGATGCTCGAGAAGGCAGGAGGTCGCCTGCGAGATCGCCTCAAGGAACTCTCGCGTGACTGTGGGCGGCAGGTCGGCCAGCCTCCGGGAATGAGAGTCCCCGTAGACAATCACCCAGTGCCGCTGCTCTTGCTCGGGAGAGCCTGACCCTGCCGTGCCAATCATCGGATGCTTGCTCGGCACCAGCCAAACGCCACCCTCAGTCCGCGCTCCGTCCGCGTTACGACAAAACGGACACGCAGTATGTGGGACGCCGTTGGCCCGGATATCGGCTTGAGGTGCCAAGTTCTGCCGGCCTGGCACGCGGAGGACCCACTCCAGTTCAACTGGGCTCCACGTCGCCGTGGGGTCGCTGGACATGCAACGTCCTGAGCCTTTATGGCTAAAGGCCATACTAGTGGAACCTGGGACAATGTGTTTCATTTTGAAGTGTAGCAGCAGATCAGCGCATGTAAAGCGACTTTAGATTCTCGGCGTATCTCGCTTGCGCATACCATGTCTTGGTAAGGTCAGCTATGACTCAGCTGACCAGGGGCTCAGCGGCCGACATCCAGGACACCAACCCCAATGGCGCATCAAACGGGGCGTCATCCTCCTTGGCCGCCGAAGTCGATCAGAGGCACCTGTGGAATGAGCACCATCGAAAATACTGGCACAGCGAAGAGCGCTCTACGCCGGCACCGCTCGCCCACCTTCTTGCCGCTCAGCTGAGTCCTGGCCGACGAATACTCGAACTGGGGTGCGGCAGTGGAAGAGACGCCGTACACCTGCAGAGTCTCGGGCACACGGTCACAGCGTCAGACTTCTCGGAGTTCGCCATCCGCGAGAATGTGCACGCGTGGCGGACGTCCGGAGTGCGCTTTCTCGCCCAGGACCTGCGCACACCTCTGGCCTTCCCCGAAGGTGCTTTCGACGCCGTCTACGCACGGCTCTCGTTGCACTACTTTTCGGACAGTGTCACTCGCGACGTCTTCCGAGAGATACATCGCGTGCTGCGCCCTGGCGGCCTGATCCTTTTCAGCTGCAGGTCGGTCGATGATCCGTTGTACGGCCAAGGTGAAAAACTGGGTCCACAGCTCTATCGAAGCGGTGGGCAGGTCAGGCATTTCTTCAGTGAGTGGTATACGCGACAGGTTCTGTCCGCCGGCCCGCGATTCACGATCAACGACCTGAGTAGGCGCGATGAGCTCATCTACAGCGAGCACTCCAGCATCATCCAGTGCCTCGCTCATCGCGAGGAAGGCTGACCGAGGAGCTTGGCCCTCGCGCTGAGTAGCCGCTCCCGCACCGCCAGAGTGTCGGCCCAGCGAACGGCGTCTCGCCAGTTCCACACGGCTTCGTGCTCGGTCTCCCGTGCGACGAGACGTCGGAGGTATTGCGTGGCACAGACGGGGGCGTGTGCTCCATGGACCGGACCGGGCTCCCGGCCGAACATCACATAAGCGCGGCCGGCCAAGCCATCAAGGGCATCCCCATAACCCGTGAAACCCTGAATGTCCGGATAATCGCGAGCGACGTGCGGCAGCAGGTCGATGTCGCCGGGCACCAGATGCAGATGGGCGTGATCGATGCACGCACCGGCATGCCGCCCGCGACTTTCCGCCCCATGCTCGAAGTACGTGAACTGTCCGTACGCCTCGCGCATCCTCAATTCGGCCTCCCGCTTCGCTGCATATAGCTCGTCACGTTCGGTTTCCGGCAGGCTCGCGAGCGCAGTTATGTGACGATCCGGAATGATGAGCAGATGTCCTTCCACGAGCGGCGCGGTATCGAGAACGACCAGAAAGGAGCCGTTCTCGAAGATGACCTCATTACCGGTTTCAGCAGGAAACAAATGGCTCCATACCGGCGAGCGCCCATCGAGCGCGAGGACGCAGAAGGGACACTCAAGTGTCCGACCAAAAATGCTCATGTGACACCGCCCGAATCCGGAAATGGCTGGCCCGTCCCACTACCGATAGTCCTACTTTTCCTGATACGGGAAATTCATCACGGCAAACAGTGGCAAGATCGCTATCTTATGGTGGCGGTTGGGTGAAACCCCTTCGAATCACTGCGCCGAACCGGGACACGCGGTCCAGCCATGGCGGGAACGCAGCCGAGCGGCCTCGTGGCCGCCGCCCGGCCACTTGGCCGATGCCGAAAGCGGTGCCGGGCTATGCGCCGCCGCTCAGTGACGCGTCGAGTTCGCGGTGCTTGGCGATGACGGTCTTGAGGAACTGGCTCATGCCCTCCAGGCCCCGCATGATCTGGCGGGCGCCGTCGTTCCACTGATCGTGGTCCTGCTGGAATCTGCCCGAGGCACGCCCGGTGACGAGGTCGCTGGTCACGAGCTGATCGATCGTCGCCTTGAGCTGGGTCAGGCGGCTCTCGATGTCCTTCTCCTTGTTGAGGCGCGTGGCGCTGTTCTCCACCTGCGGGAAGCTCAGGTGATGGGTTCCAGCTGCCAGCCGCGGCCCTGGCGTCCACCAGCCGGGCCAGTTCGCCGGTACGTCCCGCGCGCCGGACGTCGAAGGCGTATCAGGAGCCGGGGACGCGGACGGTGAAGCCGTACGGCAGGTCAGCCATGGGCCTGCTCCACGACCACCCCGGCAGGGGCCTGCGGCGCGGGCCGATCGGCCAGCGCGAGCGCGCCGTCCAGCTCGTCCCTGCCCGCCACCAGGGCGTCGAGCAGGCCGGCCGCGCGTTCGAGCAGTTGGTCCATGCGTTCGTGGTTGTCGGACGACTCGGCGACGAAGCACCGGAGAGCCGCGTCCGCCTTCGGGGAGCCGGTCGGCTGCGCCTGGGCGGGCCCGCCGTCGAGGGCGGCGCGGATGGCCTTGAGGCCGCGGGCGACGCTCGCGTCCTTCTGGCGGTTCGCGCTGAACTCCTCAGCCATGCGGCCCCTCCTTGATGTCCTCGTAGGCGCGCCAGTCGCGGTAGACGGTCTCGGCGACGCGGGCGCCGGCGGTCCTGCTCTCCATGCGCAGCCGCAGGCGTACCGGCAGCCCCGCGTCGTCCACCTGCACGGTGAACCGCACCGGGCCCTCGGCGCCGACGCCCGCGAACGACGCGGCGTCCTCCTCGCCCCGCACCCGGTGCGCGAGCGCCGAGCCGGTGAGCACGCGCCCGCCGCCCTCGGCGGTTCTGCTGGTCACGGCGGTTCCCGCCGCGTCCAGCAGTGCCTTGATCGTGTACGGCGAGCTCAGCTCCCGCACGCCGGGCGCCTGCTGCTGGGCGCACGGCTCGTTCGGCGGCCTGGCCGCGTCGAACGCCGCGCCGCCCGCCACGCCCCTGCTCCCGACCAGCGAGACCGTGACGGACGCGGGGGCGTTCGCGCAGGTCAGCTTCATCGCGTACGCCGTGGACGCCGCTCCGTCGAAGCTCAGCCGCCCCTCGGCCACGGTCTCCCCGCTCACGTGCCGGAACGTGGCCGTGCGCGCCCCCATCGCGTCGAGCAGGTCGTCCGTGGCGGCACGCCGCTCGCCGCCGGACAGCAGGATCACCACGCCGGCCGCCACCGCCACGGCGAGCACGCCGACCGCCAGCCCCGCGAGATAGGCGGGCCGCCGCCACAACGGCTCAGGCGGCGGGGGCTCAGTATGCCGGACCCGCTCGTACGGCATCGTCCGCCGCTCGGCCGCCAGCAGCAGCTCGTGCACCGAGCCGCCACGACACCGCCCAGGATGCCGCCCAGAATGCGGCCCAGAATGCGGCCCAGAATGCGGCCCTGGATGCCCGAGCAGGATGCGGACCAGGTCCACCGCCGCCGGGCGGGCACCCGGATCCGGGCGGCGGCACTCGTCGATCACCGCGCGCAAGGCGGGCGGCAGCCGGTCGAGGTCGGCGCCGTCGTCCGGCAGCCGCCCCGTGGCCGCGAACACCACGACGTCCGCCCAGTCGCCGACGTCGTGCCCGGGGAACAGGCTGTCCCTGGGCCCCGGCGCGAAGAACGCCTGCCCCTGGGGTGAGATCAGCACGTTCGCCGGGCTGAGCCGCAGCCCCGCGATGCCGCCCAGGTGCAGGCGCGCCATCGTGGTGGCGGTGCCGAGGGCGAACAGGTAGAGCCGCTCGCCCGTGAGCGGGCCCGCCGTCCTGAGGACGGCGGTCAGAGGCTCGCCCAAGCCGAGGTAATCGCGCGGCCGAAGAGCCAGGCCGTCGCTCCATCCCTGAAATTCCATCGCCGTCCCCGTGGTGGCCGGTCAGCGTGGGCGGCACCGCCGGTGATCGCGTTCCGGCAGGTCATCGGCGGGTGCCGCAGGTCCGACAGGTTGTACGCCCACCCCTTATGGCGGGTTCAACCCATGCCGAGCGGGTCTGGCGGGGCTTGACCTTGACGCGACGTCAACGTGTCCCATGAGCGGGGAAACCGCCGGAGGAAGGAAGCACATGGTCAGAGCGGTGCTGCGGATCGTGGGGTTCGAGGTCAAGGGCCTGGCCGCCATCGCGGCGTGGATCGTGCGGCGGCGGCACGGGGTGCCGGACGGGGCGACGGCGCTCGCGTACGGCAAGGAGCAGGCGTTCATGCTGGGGCTGATGAGCTTCGCGATGGCAGTCGAGACCGTGGTCGTGGACCTGCTGCTGGCCGCGCTCGGCGTGCCCGCCTGGCTGCGGTACGGGGTGCTGATCGCCGACCTGTACGGCCTGCTGTACGTCCTCATGCTGGCCGCCGGCTGCGCGACCAGGCCGCACGTCGTCACCGCCGATGAGCTGCGCGTCAGGTACGGCGTCTACCTCGATCTGCGGGTGCCCCGTGAGCTGGTGGCGGGCGTACGGACCGGGCGGGCGTACCACCAGGGCGGCATGATCACGGTCGAGGGCGGGCGGCTGACCGTGGCGGTCTCCTCGCAGACGAACGTGACGGTCGAGCTGGCCGAGCCGGTCACCGTGGTCCGCCCGCTGGGCCGCCGCGCCGAGGTGACCTCGGTGCGGTTCTTCGCCCAGGATCCCGAGATGGCGGTGGCGGCGCTCAAACCCGGCATCACCACTCGTACGAACAGCTAGGCGAACCACCTTCGCGGCGTTACCGTCCATTCAGCACCATCTCGGGATCTTCCACCCTCGACCTCGGATGGAGGCGCCGCCTTGCTCTTATCTAGGCGTACGACCTGGAAAACGAGATCACCCCTCATCGCGGCGATCGCGGCACTGTCCCTCATCACGGTGATGCCGGCCGGGCCGGCGCGGGCCGCCGCGCCGCCGGACATCTCCCTCACCAACGTCAAGGCCCACCTGTCGCAGCTCCAGTCCATCGCCACCGCCAACGGCGGCAACCGGGCGCATGGCAGGCCCGGCTACCTCGCCTCGGCCAATTACGTCAGGTCGCAGCTCGACGCGGCCGGCTACACCACCACCCTGCAGTCGTTCACCTACAACGGCGCGACCGGCTACAACGTCATCGCCGACTGGCCGGGCGGCGACCCGGACGACGTGCTCATGGTGGGCGCGCACCTCGACAGCGTCACCGCGGGGCCCGGCATCAACGACAACGGCTCGGGCAGCGCGGCCGTCCTGGAGACCGCGCTCGAAGTCTCCCGCCAGTCGCTGCAGCCGGGCAAGCACCTGCGCTTCGCCTGGTGGGGCGCGGAGGAGCTGGGGTTGCGCGGGTCGCGGTTCTACGTGAACAACCTGCCGGCCGCAGAACGCGCGCGGATCAAGGGGTACCTGAACTTCGACATGGTCGGCTCCCCCAACGCCGGCTATTTCGTCTACGACGGCGACAACTCGGACGGGACGGGCGCCGGGCCGGGCCCCGCCGGGTCCGCGGCCCTGGAGCGCACCCTCCAGGACTACTTCACCTCCATCGGCGTGCAAACCCGCGGCACCGACTTCGACGGCCGCTCCGACTACGGGCCGTTCATCGCGGCGGGCATCCCGGCCGGTGGCACGTTCACCGGGGCCGAAGGCATCAAGACCAGCGCCCAGGCCGCGCTGTGGGGCGGCACCGCGGGGCAGGCGTTCGACGTCTGCTACCACCGCTCCTGCGACACCACGGCCAACATCAACGACACCGCGCTGAACAGGAACGCCGACGCCATCGCCTACGCCGTGTGGACCGTCGCCACCGCCGTACCGCCGGTCGTGGTCTGGCAGGACACGTTCGAGACGGCCACGGGCTGGACGGCGAACCCGAACGGCACCGACACCGCCGCCACCGGGCTCTGGGAGCGCGGCGACCCGCAGACCACCACCTCAAGCGGCGCCAAGCAGCTCGGCACCACGGTCAGCGGCACGAACGACCTCGTGACCGGCCGCCTGGCGGGCTCGTCGGCGGGCGACCACAACATCGACGGCGGCGTCACCTCGATCCAGTCACCGCCGATCACGCTCCCCTCGGCAGGCCCCCTGAACCTGTCCTTGTCGTACTACCTGGCGCACGGCTCGAACTCCTCCAGCGCCGACTACCTGCGCGTCCGCGTCGTCGGCAGCACCACGACGACCGTGCTCGACCAGCCCGGCGCCGCCACCAACCGCAACGGCGCCTGGACCACCGCGACGGCGAGCCTGAACGCCTACGCGGGCCAGACCGTCCGCATCCTCATCGACGCCGCCGACGCCTCAGGCGCCTCCCTCGTGGAGGCCGGCGTGGACGACGTCACCATCACCCGCTGACCGCGACCGGGGCGAGACTGCTCTCGCCCCGGCGAAGCGGGCTACGGGGCGGGCTACGGGGCAGTGCGTGGCGGTGCGTGGCGGGATGCCGCGCACGTCGAAGGCCAAGCGAGCCGTCGAGCGCCCTCCGCGCCGGTGAAGACTGCCGCCGGCCGGGATGCCGGCCGGGATGCCGGCCGCGCCGCCAGCCGCGGGCGGGCGGCCCGGCGCGGCGGGCGGCTAATCGGCGCGGCGGGCGCGGGCGCGGCGCTTGCCCTCGTGCATCGCCTGCACGCGCGCCACCGGGATCGTGTGCCCCTCCTCGACGAGGTCGGCGGGCAGCGCCTGCGGCGCCGGCATGTGCTCGGCCCACGGGTCGCCCTCACCCAGCCGCTCGACAGCGGTGCGGATGGTGAACTCGCCAGGCCGGACGCCGTCGAGCTCGTCCCACGCCACGGGGAACGAGACGGGCACGCCGGGCCGGATCCGCGGGCTGTAGGCGGCCGCCACCGTCGCGCCGCCCGCCCGCGTGGAGTCGAGGAACACCTTGCCCTCGCGGTCCTCCCTGATGAACGCGGTGGTGGCCAGCGAAGGGTCCAGCCGCTCGGCGCGGGCGGCCAGCGCCCGGGTGGCGGCGGCCAGGTCGTCCATCGCGGTGCCCGGCACGACGGGCACGAACACGTGCACCCCCTTGGCCCCGCTGGTCTTGACGGCCCCGGCCAGCCCGCAGTCGGCGAGCGCCTGCCTGACGAGGTGCGCGCCCCGGACGGCCGGCGCGAAGGAGTCATGCTCGGGCGGGTCGAGGTCGAGCACCATGTGCGTGGGGTGCTCACCGGCGTAGAGCGCCGGGTGGTATTCGACGGCCCGCTGGTTGGCGAACCAGAGCAGCGTCCTGCGGTCGTCGCACAGCGCGTACGTGACCTGCCGCCGCGAGGAGTCCGCCCACACGGTCACCGACCGCACCCAGTCGGGAGCGTATTTGGGCAGGTTCTTCTGCATGAACGGCTCCTGCCCTGGGCGTACCCGGATGACCGAGAGCGGCCGGTCGCGCAGCACGGGCACCATCCGGCCCGCGACCGCGTCGAGGTAGTCGACCAGGTCCCGTTTCGTGGCGTCGGCGCCGTCGAAGAGGGGCTGGTCGAGGTTGGTCAGGGAGACCCCGTCGCGCGTCTCGTCAGCGGCCACCCGCCCTACGATGCCCACACTCGAACGTGTGGTCAACAACCCGGCCTGTTAGAGTGAGCCGTTGACGCGGGGTGCCCGGAAAGCCGGGCTGAGATCACACCCGTCGAACCTGATCTAGTTCGCACTAGCGAAGGGACGTCATGGCAGCGAACGCCGTACCCAAGGTCCTGACCATCGCGGGCACCGACCCGAGTGGCGGGGCCGGCATCCAGGGCGACCTCAAGACCTTCTCCGCGCTCGGCGCGTACGGCATGACGGTCGTCACCGCGCTCGTGGCGCAGACCACGACGGGCGTGACCGGCATCCACGAGGTGCCGGCCGCGTTCGTGGCCCAGCAGCTCGACACCCTGCTCACCGACGTGCCCGCCGACGCCGTGAAGATCGGCATGCTGGGCGACGCCGACCTGATCAAGGCGGTGGCGGCGGCGCTCGACACGTACCGGCCGCCTCATGTCGTGCTCGACCCCGTCATGGTCGCCAAGAGCGGCGACCGGCTGCTGCCCGCCGACGCGGTGAGCGAGCTGCGCCGCACGCTGCTGCCGCGCGCCGACCTCATCACCCCCAATCTGCCCGAGGCGGCCGACCTGCTCGGCGAGCCGCAGGCGAGCGGGCTGCCCGAGATGCACGCGCAGGCGGCCAGGCTGCGCGCGCTCGGCGCCCGGCAGGTGCTGCTCAAGGGCGGCCACCTCGACGGCGACACCTGCGTCGATGTGCTGGCCACCCCCGAGGGCACGATCGAGCTGGCCGCGCCGCGGGTGCCGACACGCAACACCCATGGCACGGGCTGCACGCTGTCCTCGGCGATCGCGGCGCTGCGGCCCCGCCACGACGACTGGCCGAGTGCGGTGCGCGCCGCGAAGGACTACCTGACGCAGGCGTTGCGCGCCGCCGACTCGCTGGGGGTCGGCCACGGCCACGGCCCCGTCCACCACTTCCACAACGCCTGGTAACCCCGCCCCCTTCTTCGCGAAAGAGACGCGATGTTCTGCGATGACATCTGGCAGCGCACGTCCGAGCTGATGCGCGCCATCCACGAGCACCCCTTCGTGACGGCACTCGGCGACGGCTCGCTCGACCGTGAGACGTTCGCCTTCTACATGGTGCAGGACGCCCGCTACCTCGAGGCGTTCTCGAAGGCGCTGGCGGCCGCCTCGGTCCGCGCCGACGACTCCGACGAGGCGGCGTTCTGGGCCATGAGCGCGCACACCGCGCTGGTCGCCGAGCGCGAGCTGCACTCCGGCTACATCGAGGAGCTGGGCGCGGCCGTCAAGGGCATCGTGACCTCGCCGACGTGCCTGGCGTACTCGTCGTTCCTGCAGGCCACGGCCCTGTCGGCGCCCTACCCGGTGATCGCGGCGGCGGTGCTGCCGTGCTTCTGGATCTACCAGGACGTCGGCACCGCGCTGCTCGCCAAGGCCGGCGACGACCCCGCGCACCCGTACGCGAAGTGGATCTCCACCTACTCCGACCCCGGGTTCGCCGCCTCCGTCGAGCGGGCCAAGGCCATCACCGACCGGCTCGCCGCCGCCTCCCTCCCTGACACCCGTGAGGCGATGGCGCAGGCGTACGGGCGGGCGGCGGCGTACGAGTGGATGTTCTGGGACAGCGCGTGGCGGCGCGAGGGCTGGCCCACGGCCGCCTGGCTCGCCCCCTGACCGTCACGGCGACTTCGCCATCAGCTCCTTCTCCTCGCGGGTGGCGATGAGCCCCGACGGCGCCACGATCGTCGACTCCTGGAACGGCGCCTCCGTGTCGGGCAGCGGCTCGCGCAGCCGGATCGCCTTGATCCAGATGCGGGCGGCGTCGATGAGGACCACGATGATCAGCACGGCGAAGAGCGCGGCCAGCACGCCGTCCACGGTCGAGTTGATGACGATCTGCCGCATCGCGTCCTCCGTCCTGGCGGGCGCGAGCAGCTCGCCCTGGTCGAGCGCGGCCTGGTAGCGGTCGCGCTGGGCGAAGAAGCCGAGCTTCGGGTCGGCGGAGAACACCTTCTGCCAGCTCGCGGTGAGCGTGACGGCGACGTCCCAGGCCAGCGGGACGCCCGTCACCCACGCCCACTTGAGCCGGCCGCTCTTGATCAGCAGCGTGGTGGCCACGGTGAGCGCGACGGCGGCGAGCAGCTGGTTCGCGATGCCGAACAGCGGGAAGAGCTGGTTGATGCCGCCGAGCGGGTCGTTGACGCCCTGGTAGAGGAAGTAGCCCCAGGCCGCCACCACGACGGCGCTGGTCGCGACGAGCCCGGGCCACCAGCTCACCCGGGAGATCGGCTTCCACAGGTTGCCGATCGTGTCCTGGAGCATGAACCGGCCCACCCGCGTGCCCGCGTCCACGGTGGTGAGGATGAACAGCGCCTCGAACATGATCGCGAAGTGGTACCAGAAAGCCTGGAGCCCCGCGCCGCCGAGGAAGCCGGAGAAGATCTGCGAGATGCCCACGGCCAGGGTGGGCGCGCCGCCCGTCCGCGCTATCAGCGTCTCCTCCTGCACGGCCGCCGCCGCGGCCTGCAACTGCTCGGGAGTGATGACGAAGCCCATGTTCGTGACGGCCTCGGCGGCGCTCTGCACGGTCGCGCCGACGACGCCGGCCGGTGAGTTCATCGCGAAGTAGAGGCCGGGGCTCAGCACACAGGCCGCGGTGATCGCCATGACCGCCACGAACGACTCCATGAGCATGGAGCCGTAGCCGATCATCCTGACCTGCGTCTCCTTCTGGATCATCTTCGGCGTCGTGCCGGACGAGATCAGCGCGTGGAAGCCGGACAGCGCGCCGCAGGCGATGATGATGAACACGAACGGGAACAACGACCCGGCGAAGACCGGCCCCTCACCGTTGAAGGCGAAGTCGGTGAACGCGGTGGTCCGCAGCGGCGGCATGGTGACCGCGATGCCGACCGCGATCAGCACGATCGTGCCGATCTTCATGAACGTCGACAGGTAGTCGCGCGGCGCGAGCAGCATCCAGACGGGCAGGACGGCGGCGACGAATCCGTACGCGATGAGCCACAGCGCCAGCGCCGACGGGCTGAGCGTGAAGAACGGCGCCCAGCTCGAGTCCTGGACCCAGCCGCCCGCCATGATGGCGAGGATCAGCAGCACGACCCCGATGACCGTCGTCTCGACGACCCGGCCCGGCCTGATCACCCGCAGGTAGAAGCCCATGAACAGGGCGATCGGGATGGTCATCGCGATGGAGAAGACGCCCCACGGCGACTGGGCGAGCGCGTTCACCACGACCAGCGCCAGCACCGCGAGCAGGATGATCATGATGGCGAAGACCGCGATCAGCGCCGCCGCGCCGCCCACCGGGCCGATCTCCTCGCGGGCCATCTGCCCGAGGCTCCTGCCGTTGCGCCGCATGGAGAAGAACAGCACCACCATGTCCTGCACGGCCCCGGCGAAGATCACCCCCGCGATGATCCAGATCGTGCCGGGCAGGTAACCCATCTGCGCGGCCAGCACGGGACCGACCAGCGGCCCCGCCCCCGCGATGGCGGCGAAGTGGTGGCCGAACAGGATGCGCCGGTCGGTCGGGTGGTAGTCGATGCCGTTGTCGAGCCGCTCGGCGGGGGTTGCCCTGCGGTCGTCGGCCCGCAGCACCTTGCGGACGATGAAGCGGGCGTAGAAGCGGTAGGCGATCGCGTACGAGCCGAGCGCGGCGCACAGCAGCCAGACCGCGTTGACGTTCTCGCCTCTGGACAGGGCGAGCACCGCCCAGCCGACGGCCCCGACGAGGGCCACCGCCGTCCAGATGATGATGGAACGCAGCTTCACCGGTTACCTCCCATGTGTCTGGCGACGGACAGGATCAGTCGTGAGCCGGGTTGTGTGCGGGACGTCCCAGGCAGCAGCGCAGCCCGGCGTCCGGCAGCAGGTCGGTGGTGAAGCGCCGCCAGCGCCACAGCGGGCGGCAGTCGATGGTGACGGGCAGCTCGGCGAGGTGCACCCAGGCCGTCGGGTGGGCGTACACGAGACCGGTCGGGCCGAGCTCGCGCGCCCGGCGCGGCAACCTGCTGCGCCGCAGCGGCCTGACCGAGAACTCGCCCGCGTCCGCGCAGCACAGACCGGTGACGTGCCAGTCGAAGAAGACCACTTCGTCGCCGCGCAGGGCGTCACGGGCGGCGGGGGTGAGCGTGACACGGGACATCCGTGGCTCCTGGTGAACAGGCAGCTCAAATCAACGTCGGCCTTACCCTGCGGTTGCTCTGTTGAAACGCTTCAGCGGCTCACGAAACGATCACGTGAGCGATCGGCACGGCTTATCCGGAAATTTCGCCTCATTTACACCATGGACAACAAACGGTCACATAGGTACGTTCGCTAGCGAAGCGATGACAACGCTGTCATTCCTGGTCTCCCCCCGACGAGGAGCAGTGAACGCCATGGTCTCCCGACGTGAATTCCTCCTGGCGAACGGCACGGTCCTCGCGGCCGGCGCGCTCGGCCTGAGCCTGCCCGCCGCCCGCGCGGCTGCCTCCGCCTCCGCCCCCTTATTGCCCGGCTTCGGCCGCCCCACCCGGCTCGACTACGCCGACATCGCCACCCTGCACGGCAACGACCAGCTCCTCCTGACCACCCTTCAGGGAGTCGTCAACCGCCGCCGCCCCCGGCTGTACTTCAACTACAACGAGGAGGGCTACGACGAGCGCTGGCTGTCCAGCACCGGCGCCGCCGTCACCCGCCACGACCGCCCGCTCGACCTCGTCGCCCGCTACCGCGGCGAGGTGCGCGGCGCGATCCTGCATGACCCCGGCGTCCCCGACTCGGTGAACGTCGCCACCACCCTGGCCGGCCTGGAGAACGCCGTCGCCGCCACCGCCGAGCAGGCCCAGGAGCACCGGCTCAAGGTCATCACGGACCTGCGCGGCCGCTTCGACCCCGACGACGTGCTCGCCACCTACCGCTGGCAGCTCGACACCCTCTGGCCCCGCTGCACCCACACCCTGCTCAGCGGCCTGCCGCCGACCAGGACCGTGTCCGTCGAGAACGTCCAGTGGCGCGAGGTCGCCAGGGAGACCGAGCGCATCAGGGACACCTCCAACCGCGAGGTGCGCACCTTCGACCTCAGCCAGGAGCTGTCCGGCGAGGAAGGCGTCTTCCTGCGCTTCCAGGACTCACTCGGCGACGACGGCTGGGGCGCCTCCGTCGGCTCCTTGGTCGTCAAGGCCGACGGCAACCAGATCGCCGCCTTCACGCCCGGCACCGACGCCGAGGCGCCGTACCTCTTCGACGGCGTCAACTCGGCCGTCGGCGCCGAGTCCAACCGCTTCGCCGACGGCGGCGGCTACTTCATCTACCGCTTCACCCCGCCGGCCGGCACCCGCGAGCTGCTCGTCGAGGTGGACCTGTGGAACCAGTACCTGGTCACCGCCACCACCACCGCGCCCACCCGGGTCGAGCCGTTCCCCTACTTCCGCGACTACACCGTGGCCAGCCGGGCCATGGTCTTCTGGCTGCCGCCGTCCGGCGAGACCGGCAAGCTGCTCGACGAGATCTTGAGCAAGGTCAAGCCGACGACCCCGTACGCCGGCTGGTTCTCCAACGACGTGGCCGGTGAGTGGGGCGGCGTGGACCGCGCCTCCCAGCACGCCGTGGAGGTCGTGCCCGCCGACTACTACATGAACGGCACCGTGCACGCCGGCGTCGCCGCCAAGGTCTCCGACCGCGTACGCCCGCGTCCCCGCGCCACCCTCCGCAACCGCGTCTACCTCACGCTCACCGTCGGCGAGGGCGACAACATCCAGTACTGCCAGCGGCGCATGCGGCAGCTCTGGGACGACCCCGCGCGCGGCCGCGTCCCCACCAACTGGACGGTCAGCCCGCTGCTCGCCGACATCGGGCCCGCGCTGCTCGCCCACTACCAGCGCACCGCCACCGAGAACGACCTGCTCATCGCCGGGCCGTCCGGCGCCGGTTACACCTACCCGGGCTCGTGGCCAGAGGCCGACCTGGCCGCCTACACCAAGCTCACCGGGCGGTTCCTGCGGCGCACCGGCATGGACCTCGTCTACGCCTACAACCACCGCAACGCCGACGACGACGGCTGGGTCGCCTTCGACGAGCGGATCGCCGCCTCCTACCGCAGGAACACCCCGATCCGCGGCATCATCCAGTCGTGGGAGACCGGCGACCTGCAGACCCACGTGGGCGGGCTGCCGATCATCGGCAACCTCTACCCGCAGGGCAAGGCGCAGGAATACCGCGACGGGCTGCTCAGGCACATCGAGGGCTGGGACGGCTCCACCCCGCTGTTCATCGCCGGGGCCGTGAACGCGTGGAACTGGACGCCGTCCGACATCGCCGAGCTGGGTGAGCTGCTGGGCGACCCCTTCGAGATCGTCCGCGGCGACGCCTTCTTCGACCTCCTCAACCGCCACCTGACGAAGAAGTAGGACGGCCGGCCCTGGCTGCTGAAAGTGAGCTGAGGCCGAAGGCGGCGGCGAGGTCCGCGGCCAGGTCGTCCGGGGTCCGCGAGCCGTCCACGTCCACGACGGGCAGGCCGGTCTCGCGGGCCTGGCGGCGCACCTCGGCGTCCCACAGCTCGTCCCGCGCCACCCGCACGGCCAGCGCCGCGGCCGGATCCACGTCGCCGTAGGTGGCGCGGGCCGCGGCGGGGTCGGCGTAACGGGCCGCCAGGTTCCTGCGCCGGAACCCCGGCTCGGGCAGCAGGAACACCGCCTGCTCAGGGCGCTCCAGCAGCGGCGCGAGCTCGCGGGGCAGCGGCCGGAAGTCGTCCACCAGCACCGGCCGATCGGCGGGCGACGCCAGCAGCTCCTCGACCACGAACCCGAACGTCTCGCCGTGCAGGCTCGGCATCGCGCGGAACACCTCTTCCGGCGCGCGCCCGGCGAACCGCTCCTCCTTGGGTGTCCGCAGCAGAGCGCACATGTACGGCTGCCGCTCCGGCGTACACCGCCCGGCGTACCGCGCCTCGGCACGATCACCGTCGTAGACGGGCAACTCGTACCGCTCGGCCAGAATCCGGGTCACCGTGCTCTTGCCGGCCCCCGTCCCACCCGCGATCCACCGTACGTGCGCCAGCTCGTCAGCTCCCATGCCTCCACCCTGTCACGCCCCCCGCGCACCCCTCCGTAGGCTGAGCCGCATGAGCGCCCCCACACCCCTGCGGCACGTCCCCGTCACCCCGGCCAACTTCGGCACCGCGTGCGCCGTGCGGGTCCGTCCTGACCAGGAACGGCTGGTGGGCCCGGTGATGAAGTCGCTGGCCGAGGCGTACGTATACCCCGCGAACGCCTGGCCTCGCCTCATCCTCGACGGCGACGAAGCGGTGGGCTTCTTCATGGCCTTCATCGACATCGACTGGAACGGCAAAGGCGTCGACTTCCGTTCCGGCCTGTGGCGGCTGAACGTGGCGGCGGACGCGCAGGGCCGCGGCGTCGGCCGGTTCGCGGTCGCGTCGGTGGCCGCCGAACTGCGGCGCCGGGGCAGCACGCGGCTGTACGTCACCTGGCATCCCGGCGACGACGGCCCCGAGGGCTTCTATCGCAAGCTGGGGTTCCGTACGACCGGCGAGGTCAGCGAGGGCGAGACGGTCGGTGTGCTCGACCTGGCGTGAAGTACGGCTCGGCCGCCTCCAGGCGGGGCGTGGGGACGTTCAGCCGGCGGGCCTCCGCCAGCGTGTCCCGGCAGATCTCCCGCGGCTCCTCGGCCTCGGGGTCGGAGTGGGCCGCGAAGTTGCCGCGTACCAGAGGAAAATGAGCGGTCAGCCACGCGAGCGCGGGCCCCGTCAGCCAGGTGGGCGCACGGAACGACCGCACGGTGGCCCGGTGCCGGCGCAGATCGACGCCGCGCGCCTCGACGAGCGGGAGCAGCTCGCGCGTGACCCGCATCGCCTCGCGCAGGTCGCCCGCCTTCCCCACCAGGTCGGCCAGCGAGCCCAGCCGCACGCCCTGTGAGTGGAGCCCGGCATTGGCCACGAAGTGCAGCCACAACCAGCCGCGGAAGTCGGGCCGCTCCTTGACGCGGAAGCCGGCCGTGCGGAACGCCTGGCGTGCGGCCCGCTCGCGTACGGTCGGGGGCCGGCCGAGGGTGCCGAAGACGACCGACGACAGCAGCGTCCCCCGAAGCACCCCGTCATCGCCGAACCCGCCCCCTGCCTGCGGGAAACCCCACGCGACCCGGGCGGGCGGCAGGTCGCCCATGGCGGCGAGCGGCTCGGCCCAGAGATTGCCGAAGACCAGCACGGTGGCCTCGCCGAGGCGCGGCGCGAGGAAGGCGGCCGCCTCCGGGAGACGGTGATGCGGCACGCTCAGCACGATCAGCTCGAAGTCGTGGTCTTCTGGGAGTGTCTCGCGGTAGCGCGCCGGGTACGTCCCGGCGACGCGCCGCCGCCCCACCCGTCGCCGCGTGTCCGTCAGGTCGAGGTCGATCGTCTCCCCGTACGTCGCGGCGCGCCCCGGCCGTACGTAGAACTCGATGTCATGCCCCGCCTGCCGCAGAGCCCAGCCGTAGATGCCGGCGATCACGCCCCGGCCGAACATGAGGATCCTGATGCCACACCTCGCTATGATGAAGTGGAGATAATCTCCACTTCTGGAACATATGGAGACGGATTCCGCTTTGTCAACACGGGATGTCACATGATCGCCGGAAAGCCGCTGCGCGCCGGCACTGAACGGGCACGAGGTGCCGTATGACCGCCGGGAGGCCGCTGCGCGCCGACGCCCAGCGCAACCGCGCGGCCCTGATCGCCAAGGCCCGCGAGGTCTTCGACGCGGGAGACTTCTTCGATCTGCGCTTCGACGACTTCGCCCAGCTCGCCGGAGTGGGCGTCGGCACGCTCTACCGCCACTTCCCCACCAGGGAGGCGCTGGCCGAGGCGGTCTACCACGAGGAGATCGCCGCGCTGTGCGAGCGCGCCCGCCATCTGCAGTCGGCACTCCCCGCCGCGGAGGCGCTGGCGGCCTTCCTGCGCGGCATGGTCGACCACATGCACGCCCACCAGGGCCTCGCCCGCACGCTGGCGACACTCATGACGAGCGGCTCGGAGCCGGTGGCCGAGGGCAGCCGCACGCTGGAGGAGGCCGTCACGGGCCTGATCGCCGCCGCCGCGAACGCGGGCGCCATCCGCGACGACGTGGGCCCCGGCACCGTGATGATGGCGCTGCACGGCATCGGCGCCGCCCACGACCGCCCCGGCTGGCGTGCCGAGGCCGACGGCGTCATCACCCTACTGCTGGACGGCCTGCGCTCGGCTCAGACGTCCGATCGAGGTGATCCTTCCGCCGGGCGTCAGCGTTCCGGAGCATCGTGGACGGAGATCGGGCATAGCATGGGCGTCACCTGATCGGCCGCCCAGAAGCGGTTCGCCCTCAAGGAAGGCAGCAGCGCTGAGCCCATGATCGACGACCTGCAGACGTTCACCCGCTACACCGATCGCGCCCGCATCGTCGTGGTCAAGTCCCAGGAAGAGGCCCGCGCGTCCAAGCACGCGCAGATCGAGCCGGCCCACCTGGTGCTGGGCCAGCTGCACCAGCCCGACGCCCTGGGCGCCGTCACGATGGCCGCGCTCGGCGCGCCCGTCGAGACGGTGCGCAACGCGCTGGCGGCGGCGCTCGGCACTGGCCCGGGGAGCGAGGAGCAGTTCCTGCCTTTCGCGGCCCAGAGCAGGAAGGCGCTCGAACTCGCCGCCCGCGAGTCGCTGCGCCTCGGCCACGACTGGATCGGCACCGAGCACCTCCTGCTCGGCGTCCTGTCCCTCCACGACGCCCCGGTGGTGGGCGTGCTCGCCGGCCTCGGCGTCACCAAGGAGCCGGCCGAGCAGCACATCCTCCGTACGGTGGACCGGCTCCGCAACCCCAGGTGACCGGCGACACGATCACGGAGGCGAGCAGCCGCGTCTACGAGCAGCTGCGCGGCGGCGACCTCGACCATGACACGCTGCTCGACCTGGTGATCGTGCTGGACGACCACGGCGTCAGCACCCCCGCGACCAGGGAGTTCCTGGAGTCCGACCCTGCCGACCTGTCCCGGGTGGCGCGGGCGGTCCTGCGGGAGACGTCGTTCGAGCCGCCGTTCGCGGTCGAACCCGGCTGGTGGCGCACCCTGGAAGAGGCGCTCGCCGTCGTGGAGCGCGACGCCCGCGCCACCGGCGTCACCGGCACGCTGCGGCTCGACGTCCCCGACTGGGACCCGCACGGGTACGCGCGCGTGGAGTTCCGCGGCGCCTACCAGGGCAACGGCATGGCCCCCTCGACCGGCAGCGACCCGGTCTGGGCGCTCGCCGCCGTCGCCGACGCCGCCCAGGAGGTCATCATGGAGATGATCTGGCGGGCCTGGCCCGTCTGTCCCGAACACGACCGCGGCCTGTGGGTCGCGCACCTGGACGATACCGTCGCCTGGCGCTGCACGTACGGCGGCGCCCACCTGGTCGCCGCCGTCGGCGAGCTACCCTCCGTCTGAAGGCCAGTTGCGCAGGACGGCGTCGAGCGCGTCCAGGGTGCGGTTCCAGGACTCCTCGACCGAGCGCGGGGTGTGCCGGAACCCGCCGGCCATCTCCAGGCTCACGTATCCGTGGAAGGTGGCGCCCAGCATGCGTACGGCGTCGGTCTGGGCGGGATCCGGCAGGTCGTAGCCGCGCAGGATCGCCCGCGTCATCGCGGAGTGGCGCGGGGCCGCGCTGTCGGCGGCGGTCTCGTAGTCCATCTCCAGCTGCGCGGCGGCGTACCGGCCCGGATGTTCCTTCGCGTAGCCCCGGTACGCGTTGGCGAACGCCACCAGCGCGTCCTTGCCCGACCGCCCGGCGAGTGCGGTGGCGGCGCGCTCGGCGAGCTCGGCCAGGGCCAGCTTGGCCACCCTGATCCGAAGGTCCTGGAGGTCCTTGACGTGTGAGTACAGGGCCGCCGGCTTGACCCCGAACGCGCGCGCGAGCGCCGAGACGGTGACGTTCTGGAAGCCGATCTCGTCGGCCAGCTCCGCCGCCGCCTGGGTGAGGCGTTCCGCGGTCACTCCCGCACGTGCCATGCGCTGCCTTTCCTCCGCTTGCTACGCTATTTAATCACTTGCTTACGACCTTTAAGAAGGACTAGCGTCGCCGCCCATGCGTCCCATCACAGATCACGACATCCGTACATCTTTCATCAACTGCTCCAAGGGTGAGGCCAAGCGGCTCAGCACCCCCAAGGATCTCGCGGACTTCCCGTGGGACGACCTCGACTTCCTCGGCTGGCGCGACCCGGGCGCCCCCGAGCGGGCGTACCTCGTCGCCGACCACGGCGGCGCGCTCACCGGCGTCGCGCTGCGCGTGACGTCCGGCGCGGCGCGCGCGTTCACCTCCCGCAGCATGTGCTCGCTCTGCCTCACCACGCACACCAACGGCGGCGTCGCGCTGATGACCGCCCGCCGCACCGGCGAGGCCGGCCGCCAGGGCAACACCGTCGGCCAGTACGTCTGCGCCGACCTCGCCTGCTCCCTCTACACCAGGGGCAGGAAGAAGGCGCCCGGCGACGGCGCGCTCATGGACGAGTCGCTGACCGTGGAGGACAAGATCGCCCGCGTGCGGGTCAACCTGGAGGCGTTCCTGGACAAGGTGACGGCCTGATCACCTCGTCCAGCAGCCGGCCGGCGCTCTCGGCGGGCGACTCCCCCTCGCTCGGCCGCGACCCTGCCCACGGCGCGGATGCGCTCGCGCAGCCGGTCCATGCTCCAGCCCACCTCGGCGTAGTAGCCGGCGCCGAGCGCGTCGACGTCCACGAACCACCGCCCGGTGGCGGCGGCCACCGCCTCTCCCAGCGTGCTCTTCCCGGCAGCGGCCGGCCCGATGAGCACCATCCACGCGCGCATCCCCCCATTTTCCCGCTGACGGTGAGGGGGTGTGCCTCGGTAGCGTGCCCGCCATGCGACTCACGGACGTGACCTCCACCATGGAGACGATCCTCACCGCACTGCCCACCGTCCCGCCCTACCGCGTCGGCGGCACGAGCGCCGCCCTCCTCCAAGGCGTGCACTTGCCCGCCGGCGACATCGACGTCCTGGTGGCCCGGCGCGCCGACGTCGACACCTTCGCCGCCGCCCTCTCCCCCTTCCCCTGCCTCTATCCCGCCGCCTGGCTCCCCGAGACCGCCCAATACTTCACCCGGCACGAGGTGAACGGGGTGGTCGTGGAGATCAGCACGGTCGAGCGGGAGACCGACTCCGACGGCATGGAGTGCATCGGCCGCGGCCCCTGGCAGCACTGCGTCCAGGTCACCTGCGGCGCCCATCGGGTGCCCGTGGTGCGCCTTGAGCTGCGGCTGGCGACCGAGCTCGCCCGCGACCGCCCCGACCGGTACGAGCCCATCCTCGGCCACCTGGCGGCCCACGGCTGCGACGCCGCCCTCCTGCGCAGGGCGCTGACCGCCAACGGCGTCCCGGTGCCGGCCGCTCTAGGCGAACTTCCTCTTGAGCAGGTCTTTGGCGGCCTGAGGGGCCTTGGCGGGTGAGCCGGCGTCGAAGGGCGGCTGGGGGTCGTACTCGATGGCGAGCTGGATCGCCTCCGCCGTCGTCCGGTCCTTGAGCCGCGCCACGAGCGCGAGCGCCATGTCGATGCCCGACGACACCCCCGCCGCGGTCACGACCTCGCTCTGGAAGACCACCCGCTCCGGCGTGTAGGTCGCGCCGAACGACTCCAGCACGTCCACGGCGCCCCAGTGCGTGGTCGCCGACAGCCCCTTGAGCAGCCCCGCCGCACCCAGCAGCAGGGACCCGGTGCACACCGACGTCGTCCATGCGCTCGTCTCGTGCATCCGCCGGATCCAGTCGAGCAGCGGGCGATCGTCCAGCAGCGCCCTGGCCCCTGGCCCTCCCGGGACCAGCAGCACGTCGCAGGCGTCGATGTCGTCGAAGGCGGCGTCGGCGGTGAGGGCCAGCCACTTGGGGACGTCGCGGACGGGCCCGGCCTGCTCGGCCACGAAGACGATCTCGGCGTCCGGCAGGAACTTCAGCACCTCGTACGGGCCGACGGCGTCGAGCGCCGTGAACCGATCGAACAACGGAATGGCGATGCGCACGGCGACTCCCTCGGCAGAGGCGAATGCTTGCTTTTCTAAGTTAGCATGTTAAGTTGTGAACAGGAATCTCAGCTTCACCCTGCACGTCCTCACCGCCCGCCTGGACCGCGCGGCCGACCGGCTCCTGCGGGCCGAGCACGACATCTCCTACAACCGCTTCCTGGCCCTGACCCTCGTGGGGGAGCTCGGCGCCTCGACGCAACGTGCCCTGGCCGACGCCCTCGGGGTGACCGAGCCGTCGGTGAGCCGCATGACGTCCGTCCTCGCCGCCGACGGGCTGCTCGACGTCCGGCCCGACCCGGGCGGCGGCCACCGCCGCCACCTGAGCCTCACGGACAAGGGACGGCAGCTCGTGGCGTCGGTCCAGCAGGGCTTCGAGGAACGGATGACCGCCCTCGTCGCCCACAGCGGGGTGCCGTACGCCGAGTACGCCCGGCACACCGCGCAACTGCTCGCCACCCTCGACCGCGCAGAACAGGAGCGAACCCTATGAGCCAGAGCACCGTCTCCTCCGCCGATGGCACCCCGATCTGCTACCGGACGTCCGGCGCCGGCCCCGGCCTCATCGTGCTCGGCGGCAGCCTGCGCGCCTCGGATGACTACCTGCCGCTGGCCACCGACCTGTCCCGCTCCTTCACCGTGCACCTGGTGGAGCGGCGAGGCCGCGGCGCCAGCGGCCCTTTAGGACCCGGGTACGCCTTGGCACGTGAAGTGGACGACCTGCTCGCCGTCCAGGCGGAGACCGGCGCCCGGCTGGCGTTCGGCCACAGCTACGGCGGCCTCGTCATCCTGGAGACCGCCCGGACATCTCCGGTTTTCGAGCGCATCGTGGCGTACGAGCCCGGAGTGCCCGTCGCCCCCGTCCCGACCGCCTGGATGTCCCCTTACCGGGAACGGCTGGCCGCGGACGATCCTTACGGCGCGTTCGTGCACTTCATCCGCGGGTCGGCGGGCGCGCCGGCCTTGATGGCGAAGCTGCCGTACTGGTATCTGCGCTTCGCGCTGCGCATCGGCTTCCGCGGGCCGAGCTGGCAGCGGATGCGTCCCCTCCTGGCGGCCAACGTGGCCGAACACGAGCAGATCGCCGCCCAGCAGGGCAAGCTCGCCGGCTTCGCGGCCGTGAAGGCCGCGGTCCTGCTCTTATGCGGCAGCCGCACCCCCGGCCGGTCCGAGTACGCCGCCCTTCGCGACACCCTGAGCGACGCCACCCTCGAAATCCTGCCCGGCCTCAACCACTTCGGCCCGGAAGGAAAGACAGCCCCGCTCGTGGCCGACCACGCCCGAGCCTTCCTCCTTTGACCTGTCTCAGTTGGGGTGACGCTCCATGAGGTCGGGTTGGCGCTCCATGAGGTCGGGGTGGCGCACCATGAAGACGTCCACCTCATCCTCGGCCTCTCGCGTGAACCCGTGCCGGTCGTACAACCGCCGCGCCGAACTGCCCTGCAGCACGTTCAGCCGGACCACGGCCCCTTCCCGATCACACCGCTCCAGCAGCCTGCGCAGCACAGCAGTGCCGATGCCCCTGCCCTGCAACTCCGGCGCCAGATAGAAGTGCTCCAGCCAGTAGCAATCGTCCGCCACCCGCAGCGCCACACACCCGGCGAAGTCACCACCCACCTCGATCACCCACGTGTGCGCCGGCACGAACCCATCCCGCAGCCGCTGCCGCACCCGACACTCGTCGTACCGCCCGAGCCGCTCAAGGTCCTCCCTGAGCACCAAGGCCCGCAACTCAGCCACAGCCGCAACATCGCCCATCACAGCAGGCCGAAGCGCCCAATCCCCCACAAACGCGATGCTATCGCCCCACTGCGGCGCCTGCCGGAGCTGTGCTGCCGCGGGGAGGCATCAAGCCTGACGATGCATAATCGCCAGATGTTCGACTTCGTCATCAGTGGATACCGCCCCACATGGCTGAGCGGCGGCCCGGCCGTGGCCGCCGCGCATGGCGCGAGACTGGCCATGCTGGAAGGCCGGAAGCTGACGCGCGCTCTCCTGGTGTGGGATCTCGACGAGGACAGCTGGTTCTCCGATGGCCTGATCCTTCTGGATTTCGAGGGAGAGCAGGTCGAGATCGTCCACCACAAGTTCCATGACATCTCCCTTACGTGGAACGTGGTCGACCCGGCTCAGCCGCTGGATTGGGCCGGCCAGGGATTTCGGCTGGCCTGGCGAGAAGGCGTACCGGCTGAATTGGCGCGGCTGCAGGGGCAGAGCCTGCAGGCCGTGGAGCTGCTGACGTGGATGGGGGAAGACCTGGCGTACGGGACGGTGGCTGTCGGATTCGTTTTTCCGCAGGGCCGAGTGACCATCTACAACGCTCTTGATGAGAACGGCATGGACTTCGGAGAGCCCGATCAGCAGTACGCACGCCAAAGCCTGACGAGCGGCTTGCCTGGCTGAACGAGGTCGCGACCGTGGGCACTGACATCTACATCTCCATTGGGACTCGCCACCCATGTGCTGAAGAGGACTGGTACGAGGGAGAGCCATGGTCGCCGGCCGCGGACCGCCGGCCGACGTCTCGGCCGCCATCCGTCATGCCCACCACTGAGCAAATCACATGGACACCGACGGCCATTCGGCTGTAGACACTGTCTACATGAAAGCAGAAGCGGGCCTGAAAGACCGTCTGGTGTCGTGCGCGACCGCCATGGTCACCGAGAGCGGCCCCGAGAACGTCACCCTGCGCGCGATCGCCCGCAGCGCCGGGGTCTCACATGGCGCTCCGCTCCGCCACTTCGCCGGAAGGGAAGCCCTGCTGTCGGCCGTCGCCGCTCAAGGGTTCCGCGATCTCGCCGCAAGAGGCCGGGGCGTCCTCGCCGGGCTGCCTCCCGCGTACGACAGCGGGCAACGGCTGCAGGCCGCCTGCCGTACCTACGTGGCGTTCGCCTTCGACGAGCCCGGGATGTTCGCGCTGATGTTCCGCCACGACCTGGTCGACCCGCGGGAACCGGAGCTGGCGCGCGTCAGTCTGGAGGTCTTCGACACTCTGGTGGAGCTGGTACGAGCCCACCAGGCCACCGGCTGGCAGCACCGTACGGACAGCCGCCGGTTGGCGGGCGCCCTGTGGAGCGCGCTGCACGGCTTCGCCCAGCTGTGGATCTGGAACGCCCTGCCCACGGCGACCGGCGCCGCGACCCCCGATGCCGTCCTGGAGGTCCTTCTCCGGGCCTTCGACCTGCCCGCCGTCGGAGGTGCCGGCGATGCCTGATCCGTACCAGCGGGTGGCCGTCTTCGACCTCGACGGCACCCTCGTACGAGGGGACTCCTTCGCCCGCTTCCTCCGGCTTCTCCTCCTGCGCCGGCCGATCCGCGCGGTCATCTCCTTGCTGTCGGCGATCATCCTGGTCCCGCTGTTCCTGATCTCGCGGACGCGCCGCCGAGCAGTGGCCGGGTTCCTCTGGCTGGCCACGATCGGCGTACCGCCTCATCGTTTCGAAGCGCTGGCGGAGGAGTTCGCGCTCGCGCACGCCGCCGAGCCGCGCCGCATCGCCATCACCCTCGACCGCCTCCGCTCCCACCAGCGCGCCGGCGACCGCGTCATCATCGTCACGGGCTGCGCAGACCCGCTGGCCGGCGCCGTGTGCAGGGCACTCGGCCTGGCCGGGGTCGAGGTGATCGCCGCCCGCCTCGAACACTCCCGGCGCGCGCACCGGGTCGCGGAAGGCTGCCTCGGCGCCGACAAGGTCCGCCGTCTGGAACAAGCGGGTGTCGTCCCGCCGATCGAGTACGCGTACAGCGACAGCGCCGTTGACCTGCCCCTCCTCCGCGCCGCGAAGCACCCCGTCCTCGTGGGCCCCTCACCCCGTACGCGGCAACGAGTCCGGGCGGCCCTGGGCGCGGACCCCGCCGTACTGCCACTCGATTAGGCCGTCCACGGTGATCGTCGGGGGCGGAGTCTATGCTTCCAGCCCATGACCACGGACGAGATCCCTGTCATCCACGTCAAGCAGCTGGTCGTGGAGGTGGATTACAGCCAGGTCTATCTCGCGGACGAGGGATACGTCGCCGGCTCTTTCGAGGACACGCCGAATCCCCCTGTGGGAGTCATCCGCGTGGAGAAAGGCATTGCCTTACTCGCTGTGGGACCGCAGTGGGGCCCGGTGGACTTCACGGTGGCCGTCGCCGACCGAGATCCGGGCACCGAATTCGACGGATACGAAGACATCGTCGAGATCAGCTATGAGTCCCCGACCGGTCGGCTTTCCCTGCTGGAATGGGGAGGCGCGAACACGCATCCTCTTCCTCCCTTACCCGCCGGCCCTCACACATATCGTGTGCGCTACCACATGAGAGGCATGGACGAAGAAGTCGCGATGGAGGTAGGCGACCACTATTTCCTGCAGGTCTGGCCCGAACCGCCACGCGCCCCCACCGTGCTCAAATCAACGAGCTCATCCTTCCGATACTGGCTTGACTCCCAACGAGATTCATGAGCCCGCGTTCACATAGCGCGGATCATCCCGAAGACCCCCGGCTGATACGTCACCACTCGCGGGTCGCGATCAGCTCCTCCGCGTCCGCGTCCGCGAACCCGTAGGCCGACGCCACGAACCAGAAGTCCTCGGCGATCACTTCGCGGGCCACGGTCTCGATCTCGCTGCCGGCGGCGTCGAACTCGGCCTCCAGTTCGTTGAACTCCTCCGTCGCCGCGTGGGTGAGGACGTACAGCGCCGCCAGGTCCGCCGGCCGCTCGTCCTCGATGCGCTCGCACAGCCGCAGCAGGATCTGTCTGCCCTTGTCGACGACGTGGTCGGGGTAATAGCCGTCCTCGTACATGCCCTTGAGAAAGGCGTGGCCGGCTGTCCGCGGGTCGGTGGGGGGCACCCTGATCTCCTGTCCTCGCCCTGGTCCAGGGTGCCGATGTTGCACCATGCCACCGACAAATGAGTGGCGCAGCGTCACCGGGCGGGAGTTCACTGGTGCGATCGTCCTGAGGAGGAGCACTTCTGTGATCGCGATTTCAGCCGCTTCCGGTGCGCTCGGCCGTCTCGTCATCCAGGCAGTACGCGCCCGGGCCGAGGTGGTGGCCGTGGTGCGCGATCCCGGGCGAGCTCCTGAAGGCGTCCCCGTGCGGCGCGGCGACTACGACGACCCCGCGAGCCTGCGCGAGGCCTTCCAGGGAGCCGACCGTCTCCTTCTGATCTCCTCCCCCGAGCTGGACACCGCCCGCAGGATCAGGCAGCACCTGAATGCCGTGACCGCCGCCAAGGAGGCCGGCGTCGGCGCGATCGTCTTCACCAGCTTCCTGGGGGCCGACACCGTAGCCACCGGCCTGACCGAGGCCTATCACGCCACCGAACAGGCCATCCTCGACAGCGGCCTGCCGTACACGCTGCTGCGTCATCCCTTCTACAGCGACGCGTTCGTCCCGCGGGTCTCCAATGGCGAGATCACCAGCAACACCGCAGGCCGCGGCCTGAACACGGCCTTCAGGTCGGACCTGGCCGAGGCGGCGGCGAACGTACTGACGGGCGAGGGGCACGACGGCCACGCGTACGACTTCACCGGGCCCCTGTGGAGCTATCCCGAGGTCGCCGAGGCCCTGAACGTCACCTACCGCGAGGCGCCCGACTCCGGCCCCATGAGCTGGATCTCCGCCCAGGTGCGCACGGGCGCCCTGGAACGCCAGACCCCCGACCTGGAACGCGTACTCGGAAGGCCCGCAGAAACGATCCTTTCTCGCGCCCAGACCATAGGTGGACGCTGATCACCGGATCGGGCATCCTTATCTTCCTTATGTCGGCGATCGGATGGCGACGGCTATGGGCATGGGAATGTTCGAAGGTCTGTTTCTGATAGTGCTGTGGATCATTCCTGCAGTGGCATTGTTCTTCCTCATCTACTGGGCGGTCCGACTCGCCATCCGACACGAGAAGCAATGGGCACCGCCTCCGCGCGACGCCGGCCCTCGGCGTAGTCCCCGACCGCGACGCCAGCCCGAATGAGCCGTGGAACGCCCAACGAAAGGGATCGCCCGGTTCGCCGCAGCTCATCCTGTACGCCTCGGCGTGATCGCAGGCTCTTCCACCGGCGCGCTGATGGTCTTCTTCTCGCTGATCGGTGACGCGCTCGGCGCCGAACACGCCCTGGCACTCGATGCCTTGCTCCTCTGCCTCGGCATCGCCGTTTTCCTCAGCGTCACTTTCGTAGGCTTGGGCTACTTCGGACGCCTGCATTCCTCCCGACCGGATGGGAACGAGCGGACAGGTCAGGACGAGCCAGGCTGAGAATCGATGAACTCCTCGAGCAGGCGGAAGAGCGTCTCGATGGCGACCGGCTCCAACTCGGCAGGAACCTCGCTGTACGGCTTGAAACCGACAGGCTCGATGAACCACAGGACGAGTTCTGGCCATGCGTAACCGCTCTCGCGCCCGATACGACCGACAAGCCATTCGCGGAAGCCGTCGAGCGTGCGGCCCCCTAACGCGAAGTCACAGCCGTTGAGGAAGGCGACCACCGTCGAGAAGCTCAAAGGCCACACGCACATTCCTGGAGCGCGCCGGAAGTCCTTGAACACCCCCGGAAATCTGGGCGATATCGCGTTCGGCATGCTGGGCCTACCTCTCCTAGATCCCGTTCTCACCGGAGGCCGAGGTTCGGAAGAACTCCGCCTGGGTGAGGGCGTCCGCCGGTCCTGATCAAGCATCGATCGTCACGACGACCTTCCCGCGCACCCGGCCGCGCTCGGCGTCCCGGTGCAGGTCAGCCAGGGCTTCCAGCGGGCGAACGTCCGCTTCGACGCGAACAGCGCCCGAGTCGATCAGCGCCACGAGCTCCGACAGCTGACCCACGTCGTTGCGGGCGACGAACTGGACGGCGTGCGGATGCGCGATCGGCTGAGTGATGGAGACGAATGCCCTGGCCAACCGCGTCACCGACGCGGGGACGTCGGGAACCAGGTTGATCAGCACGTCGTTGCCGCCCGGCAAGGGAGCGGCGGTGTAGTCCACGATCTCGTCGGCGCCCAGCCCCCGTACGGCCGCCGCGCTGCGCGGGCTCGCGGTCGCCACCACGTACGCGCCCGCATGCTTGGCCAGCTGAACGGCGAACATCCCCACGCCCCCGCCGGCCCCGTTGATCAGCACCCGGCTGCCACGGCCGATGCGGGCGTGCTCGAAGACCGCCTGCCAGGCGGTGAGCCCGGCCACCGGCACGGCGGCCGCGTCCGCCAGCGGGATCCGTTCCGGCGCCCTGGTCAGCAGGCTCGCCTTCGCGACCGCGTAACCGGCCGCCGCCCCGTCGATGAGCCCGATCACCCGATCGCCGGGAGCGAAGTCACCCGCCCCGGTGACCACGGTGCCCGCGACGTCCCAGCCGAGCGTATGCGGCAGCGTGCCGCCGAACACCTCCCGCAGCAGCCCCATCCGCAGCCCGACCTCCGACGGGTTGAACGACGTCGCGGCCACCCTGATGAGCACCTCGCCCGGCCCTGGCTTCGGCACCGGCACCTCGTCCAGCGAGATCACCGACGCGTCGCCGTACTCGTGGATGCGGGCGGCCCGCATGCTGCCGAGGAAGTCGGCGGCGTGCTCGCTCGCCCACGTCTCGAACGTGCTCGCGGGCGCTCCGGTGACCTCCTCCACGGTCCCGGTGGCCGGGCCTGGCTCGGCCAGAGCGCGCAGCATTTCGTCCACGGCCTGCTCGGGCCACCCCAGCCCGACCAGCCGCGTCCTGGCCTCCTCCGGGGGCTCCTCCTCCCAGCGGACCGGCCGGCCGATCGCCGCGCCGATCGCCCGTGCCTGTTCCCGCTGGGTCATCGGCCGGGGTCCGGTCAGCGTGTAGACCGCTCCGTGGTGCCCTTCGCCGAGCAGCGCACGCACGGCGACGGCTGCGACGTCCCGCTCGTGGATGGGGGAGAAGGTCGCATCGCCGTACGGCTGCCGCACGACGCCCGCGCGGACCTGCTCGGCCCACCGCAGGGTGTTGGCCGCGAACGCGTGCGGCCGCAAGACCGTCCATTCCCGGGCGTTCTCGGCGATCAGCCGCTCGATCCCGATCTCGGACGGACGCGCGGCGGCGGAGGACAGATAGACCACCCGCCGCGCCCCGACCAGCTCCAGCAGCTCGCGGGCGCCCTCGGCCGTGGCGAACGGCCACAGTAAGAACATCGCGTCGACACCGTCGAGAGCCGCCTCCAGCGCGACCGGGTCGGTCAGCTCCCTCGTGATCGTACGGACGTCGGCGCCCGCGTCCTCGACTTGCTTCACCAGCGAGCGGCCGATGGTGCCGGTCGCCCCGCTGACCAGGACTTTCCTCATGGCGTCCACCATAGAAGCGTTAGGAGAGCCGCCCAATGCTTGTTCGTGCGCGATTCATACGCGATCGTCTTCCCCCTTAGACTCCGTTGCATGGATGTGCTCAGCGACGTGGTCGCCTCCATGCGCGCGGGCGTGCCGCGCTCGGCGCGGGTCGAGTGGCCGGCGCGCTGGGGGCAGCGGTTTCCTTCCGCACCCGGCTCGGCGGGTTTCCACGTGGTGCTGCAGGGCTCGTGCTGGGCGATCCCGCCGGAAGGTGAGCCGATCGCGGTCGGAACGGGCGACGTGCTGTTCTTCCCGCACGGACACGGCTACGCGCTCGCCGACTCCCCCACCAGTCCCATCGCGGAGCCGTACTGCGACCCCGACACCCCCGCCGAACTGTTCGCCTCGGCCTCCCTGGAGGGCGCCAGGCCCGTCACCGTGACGCTCTGCGGCGGCTACCGGCTCGACTCCAGCCAGGCGCATCCGCTGCTCAGAGAGCTGCCCGCGATGATCCACCTGCCTGCCGAGCTGGGGCACGACACCGAGCTGCGCGCCGCCGTCGAGCTGCTCGGGAAAGAGATCGGCGGCCCGCGACCGGGCGCCGACCTTGTGGTGTCGGCGCTGCTCGACATGCTCCTGCTGTACATCCTGCGCGCCTGGTTCGACGTCTCGATGGAGCACTGCGAGGCCGGCGGCTGGACCGCCGCGCTGGCCGACCCGGCCATCAGCGCCGCGCTCGACGCCATCCACCGCGACCCCGCCCACCCGTGGACGGTCGAGTCGCTCGGCCGCCGCGCGGGGCTGTCCCGCGCGGCGTTCTCCCGCCGATTCACCCAATACGTCGGGCAGCCACCGCTGGCGTACCTGACCTGGTGGCGGCTGGGCACGGCCGCGCGCATGCTGCGCGACTCCGACGCCGCGCTGAGCGAGATCGCCGGCGCGATCGGCTACGGCTCGGAGTTCGCCTTCGCCAACGCCTTCAAACGCCAGTACGCCATGGCCCCCGGCAGATACCGCCGACACGGCTGCCCAGCACCCCGTCCTTGAGGTGATCGGCTGCGCCCGTTCTACCGCGTGAACAAGCAGAACGGATGCCCCGCGGGATCGAGATAGACCCGCACATCGTCCTGGGGCTGGTAGCCCGCAAGCGTCGCCCCCGCCTCGACGGCATGGGCTCCTGCGGTCTCCAGATCGTCCACCTCGATGTCCAGGTGCATCATCATCTGCTGATCCCCGGGCCCGGCCGGCCACGTCGGCCGCACATGAGCCGCCTCGGTCTGGAACGACAACCCCGCCCTTTCATCAGGCGCACGAAGAACCACCCAATCAGATTCCTCTTCTCGTACGTCCCAGCCGAGCAACCGCTGATAAAAGGCCGCCAACGCGCGAGCATCAGGCGCACCGAGCACCGTCGCCGCCAACACCATCCGTGGCCTGTCGATCACGCCACCTCCCAGCCTGGTCAATGAGCGACCACCTCTGCCCCTGAGCCCGAACCTGCATCCTGACGCTGGCGTCCTGTTTTCGAGCATCACGGAGATTCCCTTACATGTATGCCCTGGCCTGCAAATTGAAAAGTTCGCGGTACAGGCCGCCAGAAGCGAGGAGTTCGTCGTGGGTGCCGACTTCGATGACGCGACCGGCTTCCATCACCACGATCAGATCAGCCATTCGCACGGTGGAGAAGCGATGGGAAACCAGGACGGTGATCCCGCCGTTGTGGCGGGTCGTGCGCGATGAGGCGGCGGCGAAGCGTTCGAAGAGAGCGTGCTCCGCCTCCGGGTCCAGAGCAGCCGTCGGCTCGTCCAGTACGAGGAGGAGGGGCCGCGGCCGCATGAACGCGCGTGCGAGGGCGAGCCGTTGCCACTGGCCGCCCGACAGATCGACGCCGCCGGCGAAACGGCGTCCGAGCTGCGTGGCCGAACCTGCCGGGAGTTCCGCCAGAACGTCGGTGGCGCCTCCTCGGCGTGCCGCTGCCCGGAGGGATTCGGGGTCGTTCATCCGGGCGAGATCACCGATCCCGATGGTCTCCTGGGCCGTGAACTCGTACTTCACGAAGTCCTGAAAGCCCGCCGAAGTTCGCTCATGCCAGGATCGCGGGTCGAGCTCGTGCAGATCGATTCCGTCGATCTCGACGACGCCGTGGGTGGGGTCGTACAGACGCAGAAGCAGTTTGGCGAGGGTCGATTTCCCGGCGCCGTTGTCGCCGATGATCGCAACCGTGCTTCCCGCCGGCAGGAACAGGTTCAGGTCGCTGACAGCCTGTCCGGACGATCCTGGATAGCCGAAACTCACGCTGCGGAGCCTGATGCCGTCACGCAGACGGGTAGGTGCCGGCGTCCGTCCCGACGACCATGAGTGCTCCTCGGCGTAACGACGCAGTCATCGCAAGCCGGCGACGGTGTCCAGCATGCGCGCCATCTGGCGCGTCGACGTCGCAAGCCCGGAGGCGGTCCGGTCGAGTTGCGGGATCAGCAGCACCACCATGGCCACGTCGCCCGCGTGCAGGGCACCCATGCGCGTCTGCCACAGGACGAAGGCGATGGCGCAGCCATAGCCGATGGTGAAGAGCATCGTCATCACGAGGTCTCGCCAGATGGCACGGCGGAAAGCCGCCCATCGGGGGACATCCCGGTCTCGGTGCAGGCGCTCGAACTCGTCCAGGAGCCGGGCGCGCAACCCGTAGGCACGGATCTCCAGACCATGCCGGGGGGATGCCGCCAGGTCGGTCAGTAACCGGATCTTGCGATGGGGTGCGACGGTCGCGCGTTGGATCCGTTGCAGGTCCCGGCCGGTACGGCCGGCTGTCCAGATCCGCACGCCGGCCACGATCACCAAGGCGATCAGGACCGGATGGATCGTCACCAACAACACCGTGATCGTCGCTGATCCGGCGAGAACGGCGAAGGAGGAGCCCAGCACCGTGGCGCCGTACTTCAACTCCCTGGACTCCTCGCGGATGTGGGCCAGCCGATCGGCGATGTCGGGCCGTTCATGGTGGGCGATGCCGGGAATGCCGCTGGTGAGATCGAGGAGTTCGCGGTCGAGGTGCCCTTCGAGCCGGTCTTCCATGGTGGCCTGGACCGCGCTGGAGGCGATGCGGGCGACGAGGGTGCCGGCGAGGCCACCGCCCAGCCAGATCAGTCCAGTCCGCCAATCGCCGCCGGTGGTCAGACCGCCGGCGGTGAGGCCGAGCCCGTACGCCGGCAGCGGAGCCGCGACGGCCATGCCGATGACCGACACGAACTCGATCGTCGCCAGCAACGGCACAGCGCGCAGGGTGAGCCGGATCAGCGCCGACACGGAGCCGAGCACTTCACGCATCCGCGGCCCCCTGCCCATAGCGGTCCGCCTGCTGGTTGAACATGACGCTGTATCGGCCGCCCAAGGCCATGAGGTCCTCGTGCGTGCCGGCCTCGATGATGCTGCCGTCCTGGAGAACGCAGATGCGATCCGCCGGCCGTACCACCGAGAAACGATGCGAGATGACAAGGGACGTCGCCGAGGACGTCAGCTGGAGATAGCGCTCCACCAGATCCGCCTCCGCCCGCACGTCCAGGGCAGCGGCCGGCTCGTCCAGGATCAGGAAGGACGCCCCTGATCGCAGGGCGTAAAGAGCGCGTGCCAGTGCCATCCGCTGCCATTCCCCGCCCGACAGGTCGACGCCCTCGTCGAAGGACTTGTGCAACGTCGTGTTCCACCCGTGAGAAAGGCGGGCGACGGTCCGGTCAGCGCCGCTTTGCGCAGCCGTCTCGGCGACGAGCTGCTCATCGTGCGGCGAGGCGAGAATCACGTTGTCGATCGCCGTACCGGGCAGGCGGAGGAAATCCTGGGGAATGGGAGCCAGCCTCCGCTGCCAACCGGCGAGCTCTACGTCGCTCATGGCCGCCAGATCCACGCCATTGACGATGACCTTTCCAGCGGTGGGCCGCAGGATTCCCGCTATGAGCTTGACCAGTGTCGACTTGCCGGCCCCGTTCACGCCGACCAGCGCAAGTCGTTCACCGGGCCTGATTCGCAGGTCCAGCCCCTTCAGCGCATCCTCTTCCGCGCCCGGATACCGGAACCACACGTCATGAAACTCGACGGCGGGCAACTCGTCACCGACGGGGATGTCAGCGGCAGTGGGACCGGCCTCCGTCCGGAGAGCCTGCATGGCCTTATAAGCCTCTACTCCCCTGATCAGTCGCGATGCGTGATGAGCATTGGTCGAACCGCTCAGCTGCAGGAGAGCCGTAATGGCGATGGTGACCTCCGCCACGGTCAGACCGCCCTCCGCCGTCGTGATGCCGATCACCGCCACGGTTCCCAAGAGACACAGCAGATGCAGCCCGTGAACGCCGAACGTGAGCAGCGCAGTGCGCCGCCGCTCGCGCAGCAGCGGGAGCAGGGAGGTGCTCCAGACGTCGTGATACTTACCGGAGAACCAGCCGGCGAGACCGAATATCCGTATCTCCTTGGCGGCCTGGTCCATTCCGGCTTCGAGGATGTAGGCGGCACGTCGTTGTTCCTCTGTCTGGTCGGCCCACTGATCGGATTCGGCGATCAGCAACCTGGCCGAATGCCACTCCGCCAGCCACGTGGCGGTGAGGACGGCGAGGGCGGCCCACCAGGAGAAGACGAAACCGACAAGAACCGTCGCCCCACCCGCGGTGAGCCGCGCGGCCAACAACGGCCCAAGCGCCTCGATCCCCGTTCGGACCCCGAAACTCCCCACCCCGCGCGCACGTTCGACGGTGTCGCGAAATGCGGCTGTTTCGAGATGAGTGATCAGTACGGGACGGAGAAGGGCATCGACGATGCGTTCGTGCGTGAGGGGTTCCAGGTCATAGACGATCCGCCGGGTGGTGAGCTCTGTGACCAGCGGCAGAGCCCGCTCAAGGGCGAAGACGGCGATGAGTGCCCCGCACAGAACGAGGAAGTGTCCGGACGGCCCGTCTCCAACCGTGGCAGCCGCGCCGACCAATTCACCGATGAGCAGGGTGAGCCCCAGACCGGCTGCGACATGCACGATTACGGCGAGCAGCAGGAGCGGCGTCGCCCTGCTGTGGCGGAGAGCGTAGCCCAACAGCTGCGACACCAAGCGGACCTCATCATGCTGTCAGCCAGATCGGAACAGCGTGGGCAGTCACCCCCGCCGTTCTTGTAGATCGCATTCCACCATGTCCGAACAGCATCCGCCTATCCGATAAAAGCTCACGCAACGTAGCCGACCGCGTACTACACCCGATTCCATGCGATGGGGTGAAGCTCGGAGCGGGCGATCAGGGGTCCTGCAGCCTTACGGCGAGGAAGATGGGGCCTGGTGTCTGGATGGCAGGGAGTACGGCGGCGCGCCGCGCGACACGTCGCGATCATCCGGGGACTGAAGCGCCTCCCTCGGAAGCGAAGGAGCCGAACTAGGGAGCCGTGGTGCCCATCAGCAATCCAATACTCCGTTCTTCGTGCGTGGAGTGGCCTGGGGCGAATGAGATCGCGATTGGGAGGGCGTCTCTGCGTTTGCCGCCCTGTCGCCCTGTCGCCCTGTCGCCCTGTCGCCCCACGAAGGTCGAGCACGGCTGACCCTCGCTCGATGCAGAGACCTCATGGCCGCAGGACCACAACCGGGTAGGGCATCAGCCGGCGCCGATAAGACGTCGCCAAGGTCGGGTCCGGCCACCTATGTTGCGGGCATGGCAGATATCTCCATGACGGACAGGTGCGACTGCGGTGCGACGGCCGGCCCACTGGGCATGTGCGTGGACTATTACCACGGGATTCTGGCCGAGGAGCAGTCGGATCCGCAGATGTTCAGGTGGCACGCGTGCGTGGTCGTGACATATCTCCTGCAGCATCCTTCCAGAGCCCACGAGAAATACCTCGACGACCAGTATCGCCAGTTGCAGTTCTACGTGGATCAGGGCCTTGACGCGCTGCTCCGCCTGGCGGCCCATCGGGTGTCACGCAACAACCACCGGGCACGGCCGAGCTACGACACGGCACCGTTGACGGCATACGCACCGCTCCCGAAGGGCGAACCTCCCGGCTTCTCGGCTTCGTTCAGCGGCCTGCCGGTCAAGGACGACAGCTTCGTGTTCGACGGGCATTCCGCGTACGGGGATCGCATCAAAGCCATCGCCGAAGCGACAGTGGAGTCCTGGAAATCCGTTCGGAGCTGACGCCCTCGAAGCTCGAAGGCCGACACCCGCTGAACACTCCGGCGCGCAAGCTGTCCGGTCGGCCATGTACGACATCAGCCCAGCAGTGGCGACCGGGAAACTGCATCTGCATCAACCCCGGTGTGTGCGCTGACGAAGGGCGAGCGTGCGGCGCCCGGCCGGTGTCCTGCCGACGGCCGGGGGCGGCCCCTCGGGCCACACGCCCGGACCGGCGGACGGGCGCAGGGCCAGAGCCCCTGCTGCTGCGCATCACGGCCGCACCTTGCTCCATACGAGAGCTACTCGGCGATGTTCCGATCGAACACCGTAGCCCGACGCGCCTCGGCGATGAGTTGCCCGAGGTGTCGATCACGTGCACTGGCCCCTCTGCCGCTATTCGAGGTCGCGTGGAATGCGACGTCCGATATCAGCTGAAATTGCTAGTCTGATTCACGCCAGCCCTCATCACGAAATCGCTCGTAACGTACTCAGCGAAAACGTCATCCGTCTTTCGAGTGGAAATCAGGACGAGGGAATAAGACATGGATCTCCAGCTTTCCGGCCGGGTTGCAGTTATCACCGGTGCTTCCAAGGGCATCGGCCTGGCCGTCACCCGTACCCTCCTCGACGAAGGGGTTCGTGTCGTGGCCGCTTCGCGGACGAGCACCCCCGAGTTGGAGGCGCTCAGTGGCGACCTGCTGCATGTTCCGACCGACCTGATGGACCCTGAGGCCCCCGCCCAGATCGTCGAAAAGGCCGTGACGGAGTTCGGTGGGCTGGACATCCTGGTGAACAACGCCGGCGGCCCACCGCCCGGCGTGACTCTGCCGCGCTTCGGGTTCCTGGCCGCCACTGATGAGGACTGGCGGGCGATGTTCGAGTTCAACCTGTTTTCGGTCGTACGCACCGTTCGGGCGGCCATCACGCCGATGCTCGCCCGCGGCGAAGGGTCGATCGTCAACATTTCCTCGGCCAACGCCCACTCGCCCGCGCCCATGAACGTCGATTACAACGCCGCCAAGGCGGGCCTCAACAACCTGACCAAGGCGCTGTCGGAGGAATTCGCGCCCCAGGGCATCCGGGTGAACACCGTCTCCCCGGGCCCGGTGCGTACGGCCTGGTGGACGAAAAGCGGTGGCGCGGCCGACATCATCGCCGCCCAAGCGGGAACCGACCGCGACAGCGTCATCAACAAGGTGGCACCCGAGATGATGAAGCTGACGACGGGCCGTCTGGCCGAGCCCCAGGAGATCGCCGACGTGGTCGCCTTGCTCGCCTCACCTCGCTCAGCCAGCACGACCGGCGCGGATTTCGCCGTCGACAGCGGGTTCCTCAAGCAGATTTGACGACCGATCGACGCCGCAGCCCAGGTCACCCGAGTATCCCGGATGACCTGGGCTTTTGCGTATGGAGCGGGTGGCGGGATCGAACCCGCGCTCTGCTCGCTCCGCCGGCCAAGGGTGACGGTAGGCGGCGCATTCGCCATCGTTGATCGAGTGGCCACTCTTGCGCGATCATTGCGCGTGACTCGCGACCTGTCGACACCGCCCGTCATTCTCTCCGGCTCCCTAGCTGGCTCCCGCCAACCCGTGCTAACCGCCCCCGGAGTCCTGTTGCTCCGTCCTTGGGAACGGGCCGACACACCGGCGTTCCTGGCCGCGTACCAGGACGACGAAATCAGGCGCTGGCACACGCGTCGTCCCTCGAACGAGGCCCAGATCCTGGAGTGGTTCGACACCTATCACCAGGACTGGAAACGAGAGAAGGGCGGCCACTGGGCGATCACCCGCGACGGCGGCGAGGTGCTCGGCCGGATCGCACTACGCGGCCTGGATTTCGACGACGGCACCGCCGAGGTCGCCTATTGGGTGCTCCCTGCCGCTCGCGGCGCCGGCGTCGCCGCTCGCGCCCTGACAGCGCTCACCGATTGGGCCCTTGCCGAGATCGGCTTCCAGCGCCTGGAGTTGGACCACTCGACGCGCAACGCAGCCTCCTGCAAAGTCGCCACGAGGTGCGGCTATCTCTTGGAAGGCACCAAGCGGAGCGCCGCGGTCCACGATGACGGCAGACACGACATGCACCTGCACGCCCGCATCCGAGGCGCTGATCCTGTCCGGTGAATAGGCAGAACCGTGTTACGTCACGGATGGAGGCGCATGTGAGGCCGGGCAGTTGCGATCGTCAGGCTGTAGCTGCGCGGTGGTCTGGAGCGGCGAGCGGAAGCTGATCACTCTGCCGTCACGAAGGGTTCTGGGCGTGCAGAATGCGGACAGATAACTGGATCACGGCCCGTCGCCGGCATCGTGGGATGACACAACCGGCAGGGAGTCCCCGTCATTCCACCGGGACCAGCGTCAGATAGACAAGCCCGAGAATTCCGCGATAGCCGGTCAGGTACGAGACGCGCTGCCGGTCGGCGTCGGCGCGCAACTTCGCGGCCTTGGGATGGTCGGCGTTGGCGGCCAGCCATACCTCGACATCGGCAAGATAGCCCGCCTCGAACTGGTCCCACTCCTCCTGGGAGGCGACTTCCAGCCACTCCACCCGGAACCCGGCCTGCACCGCCGCCTCGACCATGCCGTCCAGCGGAAGGTGGTCGTCGGGCTTGGCGCCTGGCCACATCCTGGCCAGCTCATCCGGCTGCGGCCGGCGTTCCCAGAACCCCTCGCCGTACAGCACGCGGCCGCCGGGGTTGACCAGCCTGCGCAGCTCCTTCAGCGCCTCACCGTACTGGTCGGGTGCCGGGGCGTCGCTGAGCGCCTGCCCGGAGCCCACGCACAGCACCACGTCGGCGGGACCGCGCTGCGTGCCGGTGGCCGACTCCTTCAGGTACTCCATCCGATCCGCCAGACCGCGACGGACCGCGAGGGCCCGGCCACGTTCCAGATCGCGATCGAGCAGGTCGATGCCGATGCCCGTAGCGCCAGGCGCGGCGGCGAGCAGCCGGAGACTCAACTCGCCCCAGCCGCAGCCGATGTCCAGCACGCTCTTCGGTTCCGTCGCAGCCAGACGCGCGACGAACCCCGCGGCCCGCTCCTCGCCCAACGGCCCGTGGAACGTCAGCCTGCTCCGATGTGAGGCAAGCTGGTCGGGGGCCGTCTCGTCTGTCGTCTGCTCAGTCATGTACGCCAAGGCTAACCACAACGGATACGCTCATGCACCTGCATTAAGCCGCAATCGGGCTGGTCCAGGGGCCGGTGGCCGGTTTCATGCCCGCGAACGATCGAAGACCAAAGCCCAGGTACCGAGTCCACCGACCCACCTGGGCCTTCACTGTGAGAGCGGGTGACAGGAACGAACCCGCGCCGTCAGCCTGGAAACCGCATCGATCACGGCTCGCTGGGGCACTGAGCTGGCCAAAAGGCTGGTCCTGAGTGACCGTGGTTGGCCCCTCGTCACCCCTCTTGATGGCCCTCTAATGGCCCGTTGATCAGCCTGCCGCCTGGTGTTACTCGTGCAACACGCGCGCCGGGTGGTCGGTGGTGAACTACACCGGTGAGGATATATACGAGGCTGATGAGCGCCCTACTTGCGGGCTGGCTTGGAATCGTGTTGGTCGCCGGTGCCTTCCTGCCACAGTATGAATGGAGCGGGTGACGGGAATCGAACCCGCGCTGTCAGCTTGGGAAGTCTTCCAAGATCAAAGCATCTGACCAGGGGAAGCGCTCACCTGGGCCAATGGCGGTCGGGTGACCGTGAGTTCCCGCGACTCTCCGTTGATCGCTGTCCGAACGGGCACGCGACGGGCACGGCTGGCGGCGCTACCAAAGGACGCAAGAAACCGATCAGCTCTCGCCGATACACAACTCCCTCAGCGACTACGGGAGGATGGGAGGTAGGATAGAGGGTATGAGCGAGCCTACTGGCAAGTATTCGATCACCATGCCGCGTGACATCGCCGAGGCCGCCCGATCTCGGAGTGGCCCTTCCGGCCTGTCCGCCTACGTCGCCGCCGCCGTCGCTCGCCAGATCGAGCGCGACAACCTCAACGAACTCATCCAGGTCGCCGAGGCCGAGCACGGCCCCATCACCGACGATGAGGTCCAGGCACTGCGTGACCAACTCCACCAGACCCGACGAGGACAGGCCGATGGTGGGGCGGCTGCGTGACCCGTTCTCCCGCCGCTCCTGGCGGCACCCTTGTCCTCGACAGCGAGGGACTGGCCAAGGCCGTCCAGCGCGACCGTACGATCACCGCATGGCTCACTCTCGCCCGTGCTGACGACCTCCGCGTCATCACCTCTGCCGCCACTCTTGTCGAGGTGGTCCACCCCCGCGTCAACCGGCCAGCCCTGGAATGGACGCTGTCCCGCCTCGTCATCGAACCGGTCACCGAAGCAATCGCCCGCCACGCCGCCATGCTCTTGTCCAACACCGGTCTGCACGGGCATAAGCACGCCATCGATGCCATGCTCGGCGCCACCGCTCTCGCAGCCCCAGGCCCCGTCACGATTCTCACTTCCGATCCCGAGGACCTCGCCGCACTGTGCGGTGCACGCCTCACTGTCATCAAGGTTTGAGCCATGCCCTGGACCCCGCTGACTCCAACCGCGTAATGGCGCGCAGAGACCAACAGCCCGAGGAAGCAACGAAGCCCAGGTACCGGATCACCGGTTCACCTGGGCTCTCATACTGAGAGCGGGTGACAGGAATCGAACCCGCGCTGTCAGCTTGGGAACTGCATCGATCACGGCCCACTGGGACACTGAGCTGGGCGGCAAGTTGATCCTGAGTGACCGTGATTGTCCCCTCGTCACCCCTCTTAATGGCCCGCTAATGGCCCGACGACCAGCCTTCGACCTGGCGTGACCTGAGCACAGAGCCCTAGCCTGTGCGCCGTGAGAGTCGAACACAGCGCAACATTGCGGATCATGAGCGATGTGCACAGTCCCATCGAGATCTCTGAGGCCTTAGGTGTGCGGCTTTCAGCAGTCACCCAGGTTGCGTCCACGGGAGTGGTGTACGAGTTCGGCCTGGTCACAGGCGTGGCGTCGTGCAATGAAGACGGCCATCGAGTGATCCTTCGAGTAGCTAGATCAAGATCGAAGGGAACCAGACGATGGCCGCAGACCCCAGTGTGACGCCCGCGCAGTGGCTGGCGAAGCAGATCGAGACCGATGACCCTGACATGTTGCGATCCATGGTGAAGACCATGGCCGAAGCGTTGATGTCGGCCGAGGCCGACAGCCTGTGCGGGGCCGCCTACGGCCAGCGCAGCGACGAGCGGACCAACTCCCGCAACGGCTACCGCAGCCGGGAGTGGGACACCCGCGCCGGGACGATCGACCTCGCCATTCCCAAGCTCCGGCAGGGCTCCTACTACCCGGACTGGCTGCTGGAGCGACGCCGCCGGGCCGAGCAGGCGCTGATCAGTGTGGTCGCCACCAGCTACCTGCTCGGCGTCTCCACCCGGCGCGTGGACAAGCTGGTCGAGCAGCTCGGCATCAAACACATCTCCAAAAGCCAGGTGTCCCAGATGGCCAAGGCGCTGGATGAGCAGGTCGAAGCCTTCCGCACCCGCGCGCTCGATGCCGGCCCGTACACCTTCGTTTGGATCGACGCGCTGACACAAAAGGTGCGCGAGGGCGGCCGCACGATCAACGTGCACGCCTTGCTCGCCACCGGTGTCAACGCCAACGGCCAGCGCGAGGTGCTCGGCCTGGACGTCACCAGCGCCGAGGACGGCGCCGGCTGGCTGGCCTTCCTGCGCGGCCTCGTGGCGCGCGGGCTGTCCGGGGTGCAGCTGGTCGTCTCCGACGCCCACCGCGGCCTGGTCGAGGCGATCGGCGCCGCCCTGCCAGGCACGGCCTGGCAGCGCTGCCGCACCCATTGGAGCCGTAAAGAAACAAGGTGTTGCTTTTCGATCTTGAACTCGTTGACTTGGTATGGGCATACGGAGCGAGGTCCGCGATCAGCTTTCCTTGC